>JBARYO010000561.1:0-1991 GCA_049647905.1 Elainellaceae cyanobacterium
GATCGTAGTAGAACAGATCGGCGGCGGCGTGGTGAGAACAGCAAAATGTATCCTGGTGGCGACTAAGGGTTGTGATGGGCAGTGGGCTACCACCTTGCAAATGGGCATATCCCCACAGCCGCACAAAGCAGATGGCTTGCCGCCGGGTCAGCCCCGATTGACCCACAATGATGTCAATGTAGCGCTGCTGGCAATCTGGTGGAAACCAGCTGTTGACGTCACCGATATTGGGGTGCGTTACCGATGTTGCGTTTAAAAGATCGACCATTGCTCTTGCCTCCCTAGCAGATCCCTGTTGAGTCAGCGCACCCTAAAAACAGCATTGCAGCTTATCCCACAGTGCAGATCGCGATATAGAAAAACTTCACCCTGCTTCAGTCCAATTCCGCATGCCTCAACGGGCTAATTTGCCTTTCGATGGGCTTGGTCCGACTCATAGGCGCTGACAAATCAACGTGACAAAGTTAATGGTGTGATGAGGTTTACTCCTGCCCCTTGTTCTCTACTGCCCCTTCTGGAAAAGGCGTACAGGCCCCATCACAACCAGAACCATTCACGAGGATCAACGGATGACTTCTACTCAAGTTCAACAGCCCCCTACCTTAGTAGCGCTTCCTTCCATCCAACCTTCAGCCTCCCACGATGCCTCTGCAGAGGGCATTACGGTTGACCACTTGGCTATTGTCTTTGAAACATTTTTAGACCGAATTTTTCCGTCTCAAGGACTGCTGCTACTCGATCAGGCAGGACAGCTCATTCAAAATAGCCCCCAAGCGAGGCAGCTTTGCAGCGCGTTGACGGCTTCGGAAGCTGTCGTACTTCGGGCCGTCCCAGCTCAGGGTCAAAGCCTGTTGCCGGCCCAGATTCACACCCTGGTCCAGGGGTTAATCGAGAGCCGTGAACTGTTCCCTAATCAGTCAATTCAGCTACAGGACCAGCTGACGCTGGATGACAATACGTCAATCCATATCCAGGCTGAATGGATCGATCTGGGAGCCCAATCATCTCCCTGCATTGTCGTTACGCTAGAAGACCTCACAGAAGTAACCCATCAGCGGGCCTTGTTTGACGCCTACCGGTATCACTTCACGCCCAGGGAAACCGAGGTTTGGGAACTGCACCTGCAGGGACTGTCCTACCGTCAAATTTCAGAAGCGTTTTTCATCTCTCTAAATACGGTCAAGCGCCATATGAAAAGCATCTATGGAAAGCGTAGAGAGGAGGCTTTCTAGTCTCCTACAGTTAAGCCTGCACCTGCAAAAGCCTTTTGGTAAGCATATGGCCAAAGCTGGCGATCGCTAGCTCTGGCCATATGGCACTGTTCCAGATAGCACTGTCAGTGCTATGTCTTGAATAATCGTTTTGCTCGGGATTTGTGCCAACTATGGGTATAGCACTGTGGATACTTGTGCTGCTAGGTGCGATTCTAGCCGCCCACTGGGGCGCTGATCAGCTCTCGGTTCCACTGCAAAAATTGAGGCAGCAGTGGGGGCTATCAGAAGCGGCAGGGGCGGCCTTTGTCGCCTTGGCCACGGCGAGCCCAGAAATTGGCACCAACACGGCAAGTGCCGTTAAAGGGCTAGCCGACATTGGTCTAGGTAACTTACTGGGAAGCAACATCATCTCGGTACCGGCAATCGTGCTGGTGGCCTACGTGGCCAATCGAACCCGCCCCCCCAGCGCTGATGATGTAGATCAAGGCGAAGAATCAGCTTGCGATGATGGGGTTGGGGCAGATGCGATCGCCTCCCCACCGGGCACGCGCCATCTGCTGCGCCTCAAGCGGGAAGCCCTGACGGTGCAGGCCATTCCCTATCTAATCGTGATTGCGATCGCCGCTCTACTAACCTTACCGCCCCCTTGGCAGGGCCTGCAGCCCATTGACGGCTACATCATGGTGATGGTCTACGCCGTTTATCTGGCTCAGGCTATTTTGCGACAGCGGCAAGACGGGCAGGCGGTGAACTGGCAACAGGAAGAGGTATGGCGGG
>JBARYO010000562.1:0-2012 GCA_049647905.1 Elainellaceae cyanobacterium
AATCTGCGCTTGCCCTGCGGCCTGGGTGCGCGCTAGGGCAGCCTGGGCTTCTTCGAGCTGGCGCTGGGTGGTGCGAAGGGTGAGCTGCCGGGCGTCCCGCTCAGAGGCTGAAACGGCCCCTTCATCGTTTAAGGACGCGTAGCGCTGGTACTCCACGCGGGCGTTCTCGACTTCGGCTTCGAAGCGGGCGATGGTGGCCCGCTGGGTATTAATGTCTCCGGTCAGGTTCGCTTCTAGCCGCGCCACTTCAGAGCGCTGCGCCTGAATTTCGCCTGTTTTGGCCCCCGCTTCAACCTGGGCCAGCTGCGCCTGGGCAACGCGCACCCGCTCTTCGGCCTGGAGCAGCGCGGCCTGCATGCGATCGCGGTTGTCCAGGACAGCAATGACCTGCCCTGCCTCGACGCGATCGCCCTCCGCCACCCGCAGCTCGTCAATGCGGTTCTCTTGCATTGAGGTGGGTGCTGTGAGGCTAATCATCTCCCCATTGGGCTCTAGTCGCCCTAATGCTGTCACCGTTTTGGGGGGCGCTGGAGCTATTTCCGTTGAGGTATCTCCCACGGACGCTGAGCGGAACTGCCCCACACCCCAAACAGTAATGCCAATGAGGCCAAGGGTGGCGGTCCCCAGCAGCAGCCACCGCTGCGGCAGCTTGGCCAACGTGCCTTGATGGTTCAATGTCTTTGAAGTCATGCCCTTGCTCCTAAAGGTAAGCACCCCATCTTTATCATTTTACTAAACTGTTTAGTAAAGTCAAGCCTTTAGCAGGCAGTCTCATACAATGGAGTGGTGAGCAAACTTCTCTACGGCAGACTTGGAGCGGCGTCTGCCTAACTTTTACCAATAGCCACTCCTACAAACGCAAAGCCTTGAACAAATCCGCAGATTTCGACCCGCCAAACAAACAAAAGTCAGACAAAGCAGAGGTCATTTTAAAGGGGGCACTGCAGGTCTTTATGGCCGATGGCTATGCTGCGGCCAGCATGAACCGGATTGCCGCCGCTGCAGGGGTGTCGAAGCCAACGCTGTACAGCTATTTTCGAGATAAGGAAGGGCTGTTCGTCGCGCTATTACAAAAGCTGACCCAGCGCAGCAACCGGATATTGTTTGGC
Organism: Elainellaceae cyanobacterium; assembly: GCA_049647905.1. Classification (GTDB taxonomy): domain Bacteria; phylum Cyanobacteriota; class Cyanobacteriia; order CAKZMO01; family CAKZMO01; genus JBCCAG01. Next base: position 1,110 of record JBARYO010000562.1, read on the forward strand.
TTACCGACCACTCCCGATGCTGCAGCGCCGCCAGACAAAGTGCTGCGACAGATGGCGACATCTGTCCTCACAGAATTTTCTGATAACCAGTCGCTTCTGACGCTGATGCGGCTGATTATCGGCGAATCGGAGCGCTTTCCCAGCCTGGCAAAAACCTTCGTAACAGAAATTCAAAAGCCCCTCCTGGAGAAGCTTTCGTCCTATCTCGCATCCCAACCCCAGCTCAACCTCCCCGATCCAATGGTGGCAGCGCGGATCTTCGCCGGGTCGCTGGTGCATTATTTGATCGTTCAAAACATTATGCAGGGCAGCGAAATCATGCCCCTAGAGCGCGATCGCATGGTGGATGGCTTGGTCAATTTGATTACTGCGGCGGCGTCTCGACCTAAGGCTGACACCCTAAGCTGAAGGGTAGATCAGTCCGCTGAGATGACATCAGCCATCATTTCGCAGGACGTCTAGCCCTCTACAGTCCTTCATTCAGCGGTGGTAGTCGTCGGCCAATCGGAGAAGATTGAACAAGCGAAGTATTTGTTTTTGCATAAGGAATCAGGCGATCAATAATGCCTTCTATCTCTTGAGTGGAGTGGACGTAAGCCTTAGCAATAAAGCAGTCATCGCCCGTGATGCGATCGCACTCAACGATTTCTTCTATCTCGGTTATCGCTGAGATCACCTTCGAGAGTTGTCCAGGTAGCGGACTAATTCGAATGTAGAACGCTAGCTCGTAGCCCAATAGTGCAGGAGTTACTTCGATGGTGAAGCCTTGAATGACGCCGGACTCCTTCAATCTGCGTAGCCTCTCTGAAACGCTAGGTGCTGACATGCTCAACGCTCTAGCAAGGTCCGCAATCGACGTTCTGGCGTCTTCGTGAAGAATACGCAGAAGCTGTATATCAATGT
>JBARYO010000563.1:0-2785 GCA_049647905.1 Elainellaceae cyanobacterium
CCAAAAGAGCGATCGCGATATGTCTGCCGCGAATGCGGTGCCGATGCGGCACAATACTTCGGCAAATGTCCGTTTTGCGGCAGCTGGAACTCAATGACCGAAGAGGCTGCACCGGCCACCAGTCAAAAAGAGGCCGTTCGCCGAGGGCTAAGTTCGAAGGCGGCAAAGACGCCACGGGCAGAGGGAGGCGATCGCGTTATTGGGCCAACGCCGCAACCGTTGCGATCGCAACCGCTACACCAAATTGCTGACGGGGCTCGGGCTCGGTTTCCATCGGGGTACCCCGAGCTGGATCGGGTACTCGGCGGCGGTATCGTGTCGGGTTCACTAGTGCTGGTGGGCGGCGATCCGGGGATTGGCAAATCGACGCTATTGCTGCAGGTCGCTGGGCGGCTGTCGGGGGAGTACCCCATTCTTTATGTCTGCGCCGAGGAATCGAGTCAGCAGGTGAAGCTGCGCTGGCAGCGGCTCGGGGTGGCGTTGTCAGATGGCAAGAGTAGCCTTGAGGGTAGCAACGGCCAGCACCCCAATCACGATAATCTTCGCTCTACCATGGCAGCCCCCGATCTCTACTTGCTGCCCGAGACCGACTTAGATGCGGTGCTGGCAGAACTAGAAACCCTGCGTCCCCCCATCGCTGTCATTGACAGTATCCAGGCGCTGTATTTTTCTGAGTTGACCTCCGCCCCCGGTTCGGTGTCCCAAGTGCGGGAATGTACCTCGGCGCTGATGCGGTTGGCCAAGCGGGAGAACATCACACTCCTAATTGTGGGTCACGTGACGAAGGAAGGGGCGATCGCTGGTCCCAAAGTCCTAGAGCACCTCGTTGACACAGTGTTGTACTTTGAAGGCGATCGCTTTGCTAGCCATCGCCTCCTGCGATCGGTGAAAAATCGATTTGGGGCTACCCACGAGCTGGGCATCTTTGAGATGGCGGATAGTGGCCTAACCGAGGTGAGCAATCCCTCTGAGCTATTCTTGAGCGCCAGCGACGAAGCCTCTCCCGGTACCGCAACCATCGTGGCCTGTGAGGGGACAAGGCCGCTGCTGGTGGAGCTGCAGGCTCTAGTCAGCCCTACTAGTTACTCCTCTCCCCGGCGGGCCACGACAGGAGTCGAGTACAACCGACTGCTGCAGATCTTAGCCGTGCTGGAAAAGCGGGTGGGTATCCCGCTCTCCAAGCTAGATGCCTATGTGGCCTCATCGGGAGGGCTAAATGTGGGGGAGCCTGCTGCCGACTTGGGGATCGCGATCGCCGTGGCCGCTAGCTTTCGCGATCGGGTTGTGGATCCCAAGACAGTGCTGATTGGAGAAGTGGGGTTGGGGGGGCAGGTCCGGCCTGTGTCGCAGATGGAGCTGCGGCTGAGAGAGGCTGACAAGCTGGGGTTTGAGCGGGCAATTGTGCCCGCTATGACACCGCCCGCTGGGTTATCCCTAGAGGTTGTTCCGGTCAAGCGTGTCGTAGACGCGATGGGGGTGGCGCTGGCGACAACGGCCTCTAGCGAGTAGATTGATGGGGAGAGAGATGGCTAAAGGCACCATGCAACGATTATCCACCCGGATCAAACAGTTTCCCACTTTGGTCATCCTGCTATGCCTGACGCTGGGACTCGCTTTGGCGCATCGGGGGGCGATCGCTCAGGGGCTAGACGGCGCATTGCCTCCAGCGGCAGCACCCTCCGACAGGGCGATCGCGCAAATCGGCACCGTTGACCCCATTCCTCCGGAGTACCAGCTGGGCCAGTCCCTCTATCTAGAGTCCTGCGCCACCTGTCACATTGCCATCCCGCCAGCAGTGCTGCCTGATCGCACCTGGCAGCTTGTTTTAGAGTCTCCGGGCCATTATGGGATGCAGATTTCCCCCCCCACCGACCCTGGTCGACTGATAATTTGGGCCTATCTGCAGCACTTTTCGCGACCGCTCCGTCCCGAGGAACCCCCGCCGTTTCGCCTAGAGAATTCCCGCTATTTCAAAGCCCTGCACCCTCGCGTCGAGTTTACAGAATCAGTCCGTCTACAGGGCTGCGTAACTTGCCATCCCCAGGCCAACGTATTTGACTTCCGCAGCCTGACATCCAACTGGGCTGATGCGCCCTAATTAGGGATAGCCGCACTGATCAGAAGATACGTTAGGAACTAGGCTAAACTTATAGGTCTAGGCTCGGATTCGCTTGGGTGGTGGGGCTGGGTCATACAGACAAATTCTCCAGCCGACCCCAACCTCGTAATCAGTGGTCTTACAGCCTCTCACAATTTATTTCTTTTGGTCATGCTAAAAAAGCTGCTTGGCGATCCAAACACGCGAAAGCTGAAGCGATACCAACCCGATGTGGTTGAAGTCAATCTCTTGGAAGAGGATACTAAGCCTCTATCTGACGACGCGCTAGCGGCGAAGACAGGCGAGTTCCGGCAGCGTATTGAAGAGGGGGAGTCGCTGGACGATCTGCTTCCTGAGGCATTTGCTGTAGTCCGAGAAGCAGCACGGCGTGTTTTAGGAATGCGCCACTACGACGTTCAGCTTTTGGGCGGCATGGTCCTCCACGACGGTCAAATCGCCGAGATGAAGACAGGGGAGGGGAAAACCTTAGTCTCTACTCTGCCAGCCTACCTCAATGCCCTTGAAGGTAAAGGGGTCCATATCGTCACCGTCAATGACTACCTAGCGCGTCGTGATGCCGAGTGGATGGGGCAGGTGCACCGCTTCTTAAGGCTCAGCGTAGGGCTGATTCAGCAGGGCATGAGCCCTCCCGAGCGGCGTAAGAACTACGCCTGCGATATCACCTAT
>JBARYO010000564.1:0-7612 GCA_049647905.1 Elainellaceae cyanobacterium
CTCCCAATCTCCTGTCTGCTCAACATAGGCGTTGAGGAATAGGGTACGTAGATCGGGGCGATCGCGGGCATCCAAGTCCATGACGATGTAGGCAATATCGAACATGACATCCACAAACCGAAAGGATTTGTTGAACTCGATGCAGTCAAACAGCAGGTATTTGTCTTGCCAACAGCAAATGTTGTTCAGATGCAAATCCCCATGGCACTCGCGAATCCAGCCCTTGTCAATACGAGATTCAAACAGCGCCGCCTGCTCATCGAAAAAGCGATCGGTGTAGGCGCGGGTCTCATCGAACTGCTGCTGAGTTTGGGGACCACCAATGTACTGCTCTGTCTGGTCGTAGTTTTCGTCGATGGACTGCCGCACTTGGGAAATCTCGCCAAAGCTGCGGACCTCCTCGCTAGAGGGCGCTGCCTGATGGAACGCTGCGATGATTTGAGCCAGATTCTGCAGCATTTCCGGGGTCAAATCGCCGCGATCAAAGTAGCGGCTGAGCAATCTGTCCTGAGGAAACTGACGCATCTTGACGGCGTACTCAACAGGGGTACCTTCTCCGCCCAGGCAATAGCGATCGCCCTGTTGGGTAATGGGTAAGGCATCTAAGTAAATCTCGCTTGCCCCACGCTGATTAAGCCGCAGTTCCTCTTGGCAAAAATGCTGACGTCGCTCTAGGGTAGCGTAGTTCAAAAAGCCAAAATCTAAGGGCTTTTTCACCTTGTAGGCATAGTCGCCCGTGAGCAAAACATAGGAAATGTGGGTTTGAACTAGCCGAATCGGCGTCTGCACAGGATGGCTATAGAACTCAGGGGATAGCATCTGTTCAATTAAAGCCGGTTTCGTCGTATCGCTCATAGCTACCCGTTTAAAATTGCAAAAGCCAGGAGCAAGTCCTGGCTCTATCATTATCGCACCGATTGAAGGAAACCTAAGGGAAGTGGCATGATCGCAGCGCCTAGCTCCGAGGGCTTCACCCAGGCTAGTTACCTTCGCCGGATGGTGGTGCTTCAGCGGCCTCTAGGGGAACCTCACCGCTATCTGCCTCTTGATCCGATGCTGTCGGCATTGTCGGAGACTGGACCGACACGACGGTGCGCTGAGGATCGAGCGTTGACTTGACGCCCTTGGGCAACACAATGTCTTCAACATGCAGAATATCCCCTACCTTGAGGGCAGAGACGTCAACCTCAATGACCTCAGGAATAGTCGTGGGATCACATTGGATCGGCATCTCGTTGACAATGGTATCTAAAATGCCTTTTTCTTCAGTAACACCCACAGCGTTACCTGTGAAGTGAAGGGGCACAACCACATCCACGGAGGATTGATTGGCCACAGAAAAGAAGCTGATGTGGTAAAGCAGTCCTCGCCAAGGATGCATCTGTGCCTCGCGAATCAGCACTTTGCCGGTCCAGGACTTATCCGGAACGGACAGGTCGACGATGGAGCCATTTACGGTGGCGTAGCGCAGCAGCGTCATGGCGTCTTTCTCATTCACCGTCAGTGCAAGGGAGGTGCTGCCATCATGGCCGTAGAGAGAGGCAGGGATGCGGCCTTCGCGGCGGAGCGCTCGGGGTTTAGTTTCGGGCGATCGCGTTTCGCAGTTGAGTGAAAGTTCCATGGTGGTTCTGATTAGGTTGCGTTACTGAATGGGTCTAAGCAAATTTGATTGGGCCGCTAGAGCGCTGAGCCTCTAGACATTGGCCGGATGGAGGGCCGAACTCTCCCGGAGCAGCGCCCGCTTTGGCCCATGAATTGGGTCTTCGACAATGATGGTCTGATCTCGGCTAGCCCCTAAGGAGACAATCGCGATGGGCACTTCCATCTGTTCCGCTAAGAACTTGAGATAGTCTAACGCTGCAGGCGGCAGATCCCCCAGCGTTCGGCAGTGGGTCGTGGGCTGCTGCCAACCTGGCATTGTCTGATAAATCGGACGGCAGCAGGCAAACTGGCGGGCGTTGCTGGGCAAATCGCGGCAGGTCTCTCCGTCGATATCGTAGGCCACACACACCTGGATTTCATCCATTTCGTCCAGCACATCTAGCTTCGTGATGGCAAGACAGTCTAAACCATTGATACGCACGGCATAGCGACCGATGACGGCGTCAAACCAGCCGCAGCGTCGCTGCCGCCCCGTCGTGGTGCCAAACTCAGCGCCGCGATCGCAGAGGTGAGCTCCCAAAGGCGAGCCGTCTAGCTCAGTTGGGAATGGGCCTTCCCCCACCCGAGTGGTGTAGGCTTTCGCCACGCCGATGACGCGGTCAATGCTAGTAGGCCCTACACCGGCTCCAACGCAGGCCCCTCCCGCAACTGGGTTAGACGACGTCACATAGGGATACGTGCCATGGTCTAGGTCCAAAAGCGTTCCTTGTGCCCCTTCAAACAAAATGTTGCGCGTGTCTCGAATCGCGTTGTAGATCAGCAGCGAGGTGTCGGTGACATAGGAACGGAGGCGATCGGCATAGACGAGGTACTCCTGAATAACGTCATCTGGATTGAGGGGTGGCAGGTTGTACAGCTTTTCGAGCAAAACATTCTTGTAGCTGATTGTCCAATGAAGCTGCTCTCGAAGGCCATCGGGATCCATCAGGTCGATCATGCGGATTCCGGTGCGCTCGGACTTGTCCGCATAGGTGGGGCCAATACCGCGCTTGGTTGTGCCGATCTTTTGATTGCCGCGGCGCTCCTCTGACGCCTGATCGATCAGACGGTGGTAGGGCATGGTGACATGGGCCGACCCGGAAATGACGAGGTTCTCGGTAGTGATGCCGAGGGCGTCCAGCTGGTCTAGCTCAACAATCAGCTCTTTGGGGTCGATTACCGTTCCCGAACCGATGATGCAAACCGTATCGGGGTAGAGAATGCCGGAGGGAATCAGATGCAGCTTAAACGTCTGTTCCTTCACAACCACGGTATGTCCAGCGTTGACACCACCTTGATACCGAACCACAACATTGGCGGACTTGCTCAGCAAATCCGTAATCTTCCCTTTCCCCTCATCGCCCCACTGGGCCCCAATCACAATAACGTTAGCCAATCTCTTAAGCGCTACTTGAAGTTAAAATCACAAATTTCAATTATCTCGAAATAAGCTAGCCGATGTCAACTTAATTTTTATTAACTTCAGCAGAAGCGATCGCGAGCCGACTGCTCCTCACCCAGATTGTCGCCATGCAGACATTTACAAACGGAGGAAGTTTTGCTATAAGTCCCTCAACCTCACGCTAACTGCGTACTATTTTAGGAGACTGCTATGGCCCTTCACGCTGAGCTGCATCGACATTTAGGGGGTTCTGCTGTTCCCCGAGTGCTGTGGCGCTACTTTCAACGCAATGATGCCAGTCTGGCGCAGCGCTTTCCCGACTACGCCGAGTTCGAGGAATTCTACACCCGTCCCCGCAATACCCTAGACGAATACCTAGAGCTGCACACCCTGGTTGAAGGGGTACAGACGGAAGCCGCCCTCCCTTATTTTGTCTATCGTCTGGTGCGGGGAGCCTACATCTTTGAAAACCTGGCCTATCTAGAACTCCGCTACACGCCATACCTCAGAACGCCAGACCACCTTAGCCAAAGCGATCGCATTGATGCCATGGCCCGAGTGGTTGAGGTGGTTGGCGAGGCTGGAACCCTAGGGGACTACCCCATCGCCCTACATCAGATTCTCTGCATGCACTCGCGGCTTCCCTATGAGGTTAACCGGGCCATTGTCGACTTGGCCGCCGCCTCACCCTACGTCTGCGCTGTCGACCTAGCCGGGGGGGATGCCCACTATCGCGATCGCCTTTCAGAATATGTATCGCTCTACACCTACGCCCGCGAACTCGGCCTTAAGACGACAGGCCACCTCTATGAGACCACCGATGGCTGCTACCCAGAGCTGTTGCCCTACCTCATGCGCATCGGCCACGGCATCCAAATTCCGCTGCGCCACCCCGAGTTACTCAAGGATGTGGCGGCTCGCGGTCAGTGCCTAGAAGTTTGCCCGACCACCTACCTTAAGACCGGAACCCTACAGGATCTAAATCAGCTCAAAGTGGTGTTCGACCGCTGCTTTGACGCTGGAGTAGACATTGCCATTTGCACTGACAACGCGGGGTTGCACAACGTCCGACTCCCGTTCGAGCACGAAACACTGCTCACCCAAGACATCATCGACTTTGAGCAGCTAGAGGCATGCCAGCTGGCGTCATTCCGCCATGCCTTTGCTTGGCCCCACGACACCTATCCCAGCTCAATCATTTCCAGGGCCCTTAAGCCACCATCACTGCCGGTGTGATAGCCTGCTGCCTGAGAATCTATAGCCTGAGGATCTATGGGTATTAAGAGAGTCTTATAGCCCAGGTAGGTTGAGTCCCCCCGTCAGCTCCTCCATGCGATCGCGCATGGTGGCGGTTGATTTGTTGTAGGCATCTTTCATCGCCGCTGTGAACAGATCCTCAACAACGCTGGTGTCTTCTTTAAGCACATCTGCCGAAAGCTCAACCCGACGTGGTTCTTGGTTACCACTCACAATCACTTTGACCAAGCCGTCGCCAGCTTGTCCTTCAATTTCCATTTCCTCCAGCTCTTCCTGAAGACGCTTTGCGCCTTCTTGAACCTGCTGAGCTTTCTTGAAGGCTTCTGCAAGTTCCTTCATTTTGCCTAATCCGAGGCCAAATCCTTGCCCTTTTGTCATAGTTTTTGCGTATTGGGGTTTGCTTGTGATGCGTCGCCATAAATAATGGCTTGATTATCTTAACTAATTTTTGTGCGTCCCATCCTCGTCACGCCGTTGTAGCCGTATCGGGTAGTGTCATCAACCTATTGGTGCAACGCCAGCCCTTAAGAAAGTTGAGATCAAAACTCCCCTAGCAGCTTGACCTCGGGATGCAATTTCACGGACCACCGATCCTCAACCCGCTGCTGAACATCGGCAATCAGATCAAAGATATTCTGCGCAGTGGCCTGCTTGAGATTCACAATGAAGTTTGCGTGGCGCTGGGACACCTGGGCCTGTCCAATTTGGTAGCCCTTCAATCCGGTTTGCTCAATCAGCCACCCCGCTTTATAAGCGGTTGGGTTACGGAAGACGCTGCCGCAGCTCGGCAGGTCATAGGGTTGGGTGGTATGCCGATAATCAAGAAATTCCCTAGTTTCGGCGGTCACCTGCTGGGGCGTTGAGTCGGGATAAAGTTGAAACGTTGCCTGGATCACGAGACTGGGCTGTTGCTGTAGCACAGAGGTTCGGTAATCAAACTGCATTTCATCCGCATTGCGCTGCTGTAGGGTTCCGTTGGAGAGTAGAACCTGAGCGTCGAGGAAAATATCTGATGTGGCTTGACGGTGCGCTCCAGCGTTCATAGCGATCGCCCCGCCAACGGTGCCCGGAATGCCCGCCGCCCATTCCATCCCGCGCCATCCTAGAGCCGCGACCTGCCACGCGAGGCGGGCAATGGGCTCTCCTGCCGCCGCCGTCAGCTGGGCTGAATCACGATCGAGGGTGGAATGGCGTAGACGCCGCGTACAGATGACCAACCCCCGAACACCGCGATCGCTGACCAGCAAGTTCGTACCTGCGCCCAAGAAGGTGATGGGATAACCGCGGTGCTGCGCCCACTGGACCACCTCTTGCATCTGGTCCAACGTCCGGGGAACCGTAAATAGATCGGCAGGCCCACCGACCCGAAACGACGTAAACTTCGCGAGTGAGGCATCAGGCTGAATTTTACAGCGGGTCTGGGGGAGATAAATCAGTTCAGGAGCGCTGCCAACAGGGTTGCCGCCGATGGCAGTCGCTGACGTTGGGTTTAATCGGTGAGCTGTAGTGTCATCAAGGGCGGAGTACCCCGCAGGGTTGGTAGCATTATCAAAAGAACTAGACGCTAAATGATGAACCATATCAAAGCAGTTGAGTGGAGGCAAAGGGAGAACAACACTGGTACGCTGTAGGACTAAGTACGCTATAGGGGCAGAGACGCCTCGACGTCTTGCTGCTGATAAGACGCCATTAGATCGGGAATCACCTGGTTGAGATTTCCAGCGCCCAGAAACAGAGCCACATCTCCAGGACGAAGCGTCTTGTTTAAATAACTGACAACGTCAGATAACGTTGGTTGATAGACCACACAGCCATGGTTAGCCTGAACAGCGCTTGCCAGCATCTCACCATTGATCCGCGAGCTTTCTGCCTCTCCTGCAGCATAGATATCGGTGAGAACAACCTGGTCGGCATCCTCAAACGCCTGACTAAACTCCGTCAAGAAGGCCAGAGTGCGGCTATACCGATGGGGTTGAAAGATAGCTACGATACGCCGCCCTGACTGGGCTTGCAGTCTCGCTGCCGCTAAGGTTGCCTGAATCTCGCTCGGATGATGGGCGTAATCATCAATGAATGTGATCTGATTGACCCGCCCCTTAAACTCATATCGTCGCCGAGCGCCCTCGAACTCGCTCAGCGCTTCGGCTATTAGGTCAAACGGAAGACCCAGTAAGCGCCCCAACACCACAGCAGCCATGCTGTTGCTCAGGTTGTGGGCCCCTAGCACCTGCAGCTTGAGTTCCCCCAACCGTTGACCATATTCCCAAACAGTCGCTCGGGTACCGCATTCGCTATAGTCAATGTCTGTCGCGACGTAATCAGCAGAGCTACCGGGCGCTATGCCATAAGTCGTGGTCGGGCTCAGCGCCTTGGACACTGTCTCGCAGTCAGCAGATGCAATCAAAATTTGGCATTGCTGCGAGAACTGCCGAAAAATTTGGACAACATCATCGATTGATGCGTAATGATCAGGGTGATCGAGTTCAACATTGGTAACGATACCGATCTGAGGCGATAGCTTCACTAAAGAGCCATCCGATTCGTCAGCTTCGGCAAGCAAATAGGTGCCCCGCCCCGTGCGCGCATTACCCTGCCAAGCCGTAACTTCGCCCCCAACAATGATAGTGGGGTCAAGGCCAGCTTTGAGCAAGACATACCCCATCATGCTCGTCGTCGTGGTCTTTCCATGGGTTCCAGCCACAGCAATTCCGCGATAGCGTTGCATGAGACCAGCCAAAACATCTGAGCGATGAAAGATAGGACAGCCCAGCGACAGCGCGGCTTGATATTCGGCGTTGGATGCCGAAATAGCAGTCGAGCAGATGACCTGTGGGGTTTTGTGCGAAAAGACGGTCAAGTTGTCGGCATCTTGAGTCTCAAAGATATGAGCGCCATGTTGCTGAAGGCGCTGCGTAATGTGGTTCAGCGTCTTGTCAGATCCAGAAACCAAAAGCTTTTGCTCAAGCAAAACGGATGCGATCGCCGACATCCCAATTCCACCTATTCCAATAAAATGGAATGGCCGACCGTTAAAATCAACCTGCTGACCTGCAATACCGTCAATGTCACTTAGCATTCAATCTCCTCACACCGCACCGTACCGGAACGACACCGGGCTATCATAGCAGGAGTCTTTTCGTGAGCATACACGAACGTAAGCGGATCTCAATACACTCTCAGAGCAGAACAGAGCCTACAATTCCCCATCCACTTCGCTTTTTGATGCCGTTTCCGAAATCGGCTTAGCCAAATATTGCTCTACGCCTAATGAGCACTGCCATGCTCATTAGCCCCAATGGATGTGGGTATACG
>JBARYO010000565.1:0-5468 GCA_049647905.1 Elainellaceae cyanobacterium
GCCTCCTACTTATTCTTTACTAATTTACTGATTTTCTGTAAAGAAGACTGATGATGAGGCTCAAGCTAGGCGTGGCAGGATATTTTATGAATATGGCTTCTCAGCAAGGTTAGCCAGTTTTACATCCTATCGGTAAAATTCCAGATTATATCTGGATAGCGTAGCCAGCTCAAATGCCAGCATCTATGCTTCTAGGACATTAGAAGTCAAAATTCAGACCAAAAATCTCGGCTAGTTTAAATCTGTTTGGCTGATCGATACTATTGGCCAACCAAACCCTTTGGTATCTATCTGTACCAGAACAAATTCTTCGTTGTAGTTTTAGTAGAAATTGATCATTGAACGATATGAGTAAGTCACCGAAGTTACTTTTTATTGGATTAGACTCTGCCGAGCCGACACTGCTTGATCGTTGGGGGAATGAAGGACTTTTACCAAATATCAAATCTTTTCAAGACAGCAGTGCTTGGACTCCGATCAAGACACCGCCAGGATTTGGCAATGGTGTTATGTGGCCCTCTCTCTTGACTGGAGTTAATGCGGGTCGGCATGGACGATACTTCATCAATCAAATTCGTCCCGGTAGCTACAAGCAGTTTCTCTTCTCCGAGGACACCGATCTCAAATACAAGCCATTTTGGGATGCGCTGAGCAACGCTGGTAAGCGAGTCGCCATTATTGATATGGTTCGGACATCGCTGATTGAGGGCTTGAACGGGATTCAGGTTGCTGATTGGACTGCCCATGATCGCTCTGGTGAGGCCCGCAGCTGGCCCCCAGAACTAATTGATGAAATAGAGGCAAAGTTTGGCAAAGATCCGTTCCAAGGGTGTAGTGAAGTCAAGCACGACCGCAGCGGTGAAGAGTATAAAGTAGTGCGCGACAATATGCTGGAGCGCATCGAGATGAAGACCAAAATGTCTTGCGAGTATCTCAAGCAAGATGATTGGGATCTCTTTGTGACGGTCTATGCTGACCCGCATGATGTCGGCCATCAGTGCTGGCACCTGCACGACGCAAATGATCTCGACCATGACTCAGCTTGGGTCAAGCAACATGGGGATCCAGTAAAAGATATTTACATCGCCATTGACAAGGCCGTTGGAACGCTTTTAGAGCAGGTTGGACCAGAAACAACGGTGGTACTGTTCACCGGACCAGGTATGGGACCGAACTATACCGGTAACTTTGTTTTAGAGAAGATCCTCAGAAAATTAGAAGGACGCCCAGGCAAGTTTGGCATTCCCACACCGCTGATTCGAAAGCTGCCTAAAGCTTTCCAACGTCCTCTGTTTGACGTCAATATTGCGCTCATGGAGTATGAGCGCAGCACCCGTAAGGCCTTTGCGGTTGTACATAACCACAATAGCGGTGCCATTCGGATCAACTTGGCTGGACGAGAGCCCAAGGGGAAAATCAAGCCTGGTCAAGAGTTAGATCGCTACATCGCTGATCTGACAAAAGACTTGATGGCGATTACTGATGTCCACACGGGCGAGCCGCTTGTGGATGAAGTCATCCGCATTAGTGACTCTTACCATGGCGAAAATCTGGATATGTTGCCTGACCTGCTGGTTGTGTGGAAGCGGGAAAAGCCAATTACAGCCATTCATTCGCCTAAGATTGGTGAATTAGATGGGCCTTTCCGAACAACCCGAAGTGGCGATCATACGCCCCGAGCTGTATTCATGGTTCGTGGAGAAGGTATCGAAGCCGGCGAGAAGGACGCTGTTCCCGTCGAAAACATCGCGCCTACCATCACCTCAATGTTGGGTGTCACATTGGATAACATCGATGGGGAACCTCTCGAAATCTACAAAGAAGTAGCACTAAAAAAGTAGCGCTGACGTATAGCGGTCGTCCTGATGCATTGGGACGACCGTGCGCCACATCGCCTACACCGGCTGCACCTTGAGACCAAGGTTTGTCCTAAGTGATGTGGCCATTGACGTGCCCCGCGCGCCGGTTTGACTAGAGGAAAGCGATCCCCCAAGCCTATTCCTCGATCAGCTGCTCTCGCTGGGTACGTCGCCAGACTCCAAATCCAATCAGAACCGCAATTAACAGGAGCAGTAGCCCAAACTGTCCCGTCCAGGTCACGAGCTGTGCTAAAGGCACAACGCGCCCAACAAAAAAGGCCAAGCTGGTCATTGTCGATGCCCAGGCGATCGCCCCCAGAACATTACAGACGAAAAACTTAGGGTAGGGCATTTCACTGATGCCTGCCATCGGCCCTGCAAAGATTCGCAGTAGAGCCACAAACCGTCCCAGAATGACTGCCCGTACGGCATTTCGCGCAAACTGGGCTTTGACAGATACGAGCTGATCTTCCGTCAGACGAAACAGCCGTCCCAACCGCAGCAGCAGCGGCCAGCCTCCCCAGGCCCCAACCCAGTAGCCTATGTTGTCACCAATGACGGCACCGCCAGCGGCGCTAGCTAAGACTTTCCAGTACTGCAGCTCTCCTTCTCCCGCCAGAAAACCGCCGACTAGGGTGATAGTCTCTCCCGGTAGGGGAATGCCAGCATTTTCCAACATGATGCCCACCCCTATGGTCCAGTAGCCATAGGTCTGCGCTAGCTCTTGCAGCGCCTCTAGCGATAGTAGCTCCATGTGTGTGTAACGCTGTATTAAGGTATGGCTCTATCGTGGCTTACATAAAGAGATGCTGTCAATCGAAGGCTCAAATCTCACAGGACTAACGATTCCACAGTAACGATTCCACAGTAACGATTCCACAGTACAGCCCCTAAGGCTGAGCCACCGCCTGATGCAACACGCCATTGAGAAAAATATCAGCAATACCCTCCGCCATTTCCTTCCGCGCCTCTAGGGAGGTGTCTTCTGGCATCAGGGTGCTATCGCTAAATCCGGCGACGGTGAACATCCCCAAAAATACCTTGGCAACCAGACGAGGATTCATTTGTCGGTAGGTGCCCCGCTCCATCGCCGTCTCGAAAAAGGCCTCAGTCACATCCATCATTTTGTCAATCACTTCTGTTTGGACGCGATCGCGCAAATCGGGATGGAATTGAGCTTCCATAAAGCAGACGCGCAGCATGTCAGCGTTTTGGTTGAAGCTCAGCATCCGGCGTCGCATGACTTGGTCAATGGCCTTGTAGCTTCCCATTTCGCTCAACTCGGTGAGCAGATCGGTCAACAGGTCGACCCAGCCCCTTGTTACTACCTCAATAAGAATAGATTTCTTGTTCTCAAAGTGACGAAATAGCGTTCCTTCTGCGACTCCTGCCGATTGTGCTAGCTCTCGTGTTGTCGTTCCGGCATACCCACGGCGCGAGAAAAGCTGCTGTGCCTTGTCAAGAATACGAATTCGGACTTCTGCTTCAGTTTTAGGAGCGCGATGGAACACTGTCATAGGAAAATATGATTAATGGTATGTAAACTAGCTTGGGTCAGGCCAGGCCATCTGAAACGAGATAAATTCCCATCGCTGACTATCTATGGTGAAACCAGCAACGCTATGCTCAATTGTCTACTGACCCACTGCAGAATGACGAAAATATGACGAGAATGTGACGATACCGTTTACAGTGTGTTACGAAAACAAAATTTGGACAGTATATCCAGAGGTAGGGCTCAAGCCCTCAGCTGTGCAGTAACCTAAAAAAACGTGGCACTCGGTAGGAGCGCCACGTTGATTCATTCAAAATTCAGAAGATTCGGGCAAAGCAATGCGTTGGCAGACCCTACAGCGGTAGAAACCAAAGTTAGGAGAAGCTAGGCAACGCTAAAATGCAAATCAAATTCGCTCCGCCAAGATTACTTCGCGCTCAGCAATAGTGCATCGCTCTCATCCTCGAAGAGACAGGCTAAGCTCGGGAAGAGAAAATGGTTCTCTTCGACGTACTGAGCCCCAAAAAGCCCTTTCTCTGCCCAAAAATATCGATCAGTGGTATGCTCATTTCGCTTAACGAGCAGTACTGCCGGTGGAAGAATCCCTTCAGAATGGATGAACTTCCGTGCCGCTGTCACTGGTTTGTCGTTTCCGCTCTCTATACTATATTGCGGAACTTGCTCTAAGATCCTGCGCCCTTCAAGGCGACGGCGACTCTTCCGCTTACGTCTTCTTGCCAACCTCTTAACCTCCCATGTCCAAACTAGATGTAGTCGTAGTTACAAATCAAACCGTCGAAAGTATATCTATTTAATTTGAAAATTTCAACTTCACTTAACCTTTCGACACAAACCCTCTGCTGCCGCCGCTGTGAGTTTTGTGTCACCTTGAAACCCTTCACCACAGAGCCTTTGATGAATGGCTAGTGGGCACTCCTGCCGCCAGTCCGTCCTGCTCCATCGGGTATCGCGTCTGATTTAGGTAGATTAAATCGCCAGTTACCGTCTTGCAATCGTTCGTCTTCGGTGATAAACCGAAAACTACGCCGCTCACCTATGTCAAGTAGTCAAGAATTTCTAGAACTGTGTCAGGCTCAGCTCAAGCTGCTAGTGCAGGGGCTGGATCTATCGTTTGGCATGATCTATCTCGCAACAGACAGCGAGCAGGAGGGTAGAGCTCCAACCCTAGTCCCTGTGGCGGCCTATCCCGAAGCTGCTATGTCTCGGGACGTTGCCCGCCTTCTGCCGGAGCAGATCACGCCTGAGACGATGGCGACTGAGCTGTCGGCAGATAGCGATGGCGACGAGACCATACACCCCAATGAGCCACAGACAACAGCACTATCTTGGCGTACGGTGACAGTGGTAGATGCTCTGCGCGATGCGGCATGGTATGACGCAACAGTGGTGGTTGATAGCCCTGCCGAGCTGGAGGCTGGCCAAGTCTATTCTAAGTCCAAGGCAGATCTAGACCGGTCTAGCGATGGCCGGGTTCTTATTCCTTTGACGTATCGTGACGTGGTTTTAGGCTTGGTGGTGCTTGATCGCGTCAGTCAGACTTGGACAGCCGCAGAGCAACACCAAATTGAAAATGTCACCCACAGCCTCGCTGCTGGATACATGATTGATCGCCGCAGCCGGTGGCTCAACCAGAAGCTTCAGGAGCAGCACTTGGCGTACGAAGCCTTTCATGAACAGCAGGACACAATGCTCGATACGTTGCTGCACCAGCTCCGTAACCCCCTGACCGCTGTCCAAACCTTTGGTAAGCTGCTGCTGAGGCGTATTCAGCCTGGAGAGGCCAACCGAACGGCCGCAGAGGGAATTGTGCGGGAGAGCGATCGCATCCGACTACTGTTGGAGCAGTTTAGCCAGATAATGGCTTCGTTGCCGCCGACGTTGCCGTCGGCTGACATAGCCAACCATATGGCTTGCGCTGACAGTTATGACGCTACAGGCTCTGACAGTCCCCTACCTAATAGGATGCCCCCTCCTCCTGCTAACAGCGATCGTCAGGCCATTCCAGATGCGGATAGCCCGGCTGTCTCGTCCCAATTGTTGACCGGTGGCCCCCTCGAGCTGCAGCCCCTCGATTTGAGCCCAGTGCTCATCCC
>JBARYO010000566.1:0-2762 GCA_049647905.1 Elainellaceae cyanobacterium
ACCATGGGTTCTCCGTTGAGGCGGTGCGTACTGCGGTGCTGTGGTACAAGAGCTGCTCAGTGATGACGCCCGACTATTACGTCACTCACCTGCAGGATGACCCCTGGATTCATCAGCCCTTCGAGCAATATGAGACGATGACCCCAGGAGAATTGGCAGCGTCGCTTAAGTCTCTCAAGGGGCTTAAGAACTAGCTCTCCCTCCAGCACAATTCTCAACATTACCAAGCTGAATGGCAGCTCGGCGATCGCTAGACCTTTAAAGCAGCGTGGGATTGAAGGTAAGACTGTGGTGCTATGGGAACCGGCTGAACGCGCCAAATCTCCTCAGCGTATTCTCGAATAGCCCGATCTGACGAAAACCGCCCCATGTGGGCAACATTCCAAATCGACATCCTGCTCCAGTTCTCAGCATCGCCATAGGCCACGCCCACCCGATCCTGGCAATCTACGTAGGCTTGGTAGTCTGCTAGCACCATGAAGGGGTCGTCGTGGAGTAAGTTGGCGATGAGGGGGCGAAATAGCTCTGAATCACCATGGGAGAAGTAGCCCGACTGCACCTGATCCAGCGCCATCCGAAGCGCTTTGTTGTCCTGATAATAGGCCCAAGGGCTGTAGCCTCGAGACTTAAGCATCGCTACCTCTTCAACCTGCAGACCGAAGGAGAAGAAATTATCAGCCCCTACGGCGTCGCGAATTTCGATGTTCGCGCCGTCCAACGTGCCGATAGTCAGTGCCCCGTTCATGGCAAACTTCATGTTGCCCGTGCCAGAGGCCTCCTTGCCAGCGGTGGAAATTTGCTCTGAGAGGTCGGCGGCAGGGTATACCCGCTGGCCCAGGCTGACGTTGTAGTTGGGCAGAAAGACGACTTTGAGGCGATCGCCCACGTCAGGGTCGTTGTTCACCACTTCCCCGACCGCCGCAATGAACTTGATAACCAGCTTTGCCATAACGTACCCCGGTGCCGCCTTGCCGCCGAAGATGAAGGTTCGGGGCTGAATCTGAATAGTGGGGTTGGCCTTAATGCGGTTGTAGAGGGTGATGATGTGCAGCACGTTGAGATGCTGCCGCTTGTACTCGTGAATGCGCTTTACTTGAATGTCAAACAGCGAGGTTGGATCGACTGCAACGCCAGTGTTAGCGTGGATATAGGCTGCTAGATCTTGCTTAACGGCGAGTTTGATTTGTCGCCAGTCCTGTCGGAAGGGTCCATCTTCGGCCAACAGGGCTAGCTGCTGAAGCTCATCTAAGCTGTTGATCCAGCGATCGCCGATTTTGCCGGTAATCAGCTGCGTCAAGCGGGGATTGCTTTGCACGATCCAGCGGCGCGGGGTGACGCCGTTGGTCTTGTTGGTAAATCGCTCTGGGAATAGCTCGTAAAAGTCTTTGAGTACCGTCGACTTGAGTAGCTTGGTGTGCAGGGCGGCGACACCATTGATGGCATGACTGCCGACACAGGCCAAGTTTGCCATTCGCAGGTAGCGTTCTCCCCCCTCATCAATTAGCGACAAACGTTCTAAAGCCCCATCATCCCTACCGAGTAGCCGCACATGGTTCAAGAACCGCTGGTTGATTTCAAAGATAATCTCCAGGTGCCGAGGCAGGAGGGCGTGAAGCAGCTCGATGGGCCAGCGCTCTAAGGCTTCAGCCAATAGGGTGTGGTTCGTGTAGGCAAAGGTATTGCGGGTGATGTGCCATGCCTGGTCCCACCCGATATGCTGCTCGTCTAGCAACAGCCGCATCAGCTCTGCGATGCCGATAGCCGGGTGGGTATCGTTGAGCTGTACCGCGAACTTGCGGTGAAATGACTCAATACCATACCCTCGCCGAAAATGAATACGAATCATATCTTGCAGCGAACAGGAGACAAAGAAAAACTGCTGCTGTAGGCGCAGCTCTCTACCTTGGATAGGTTCGTCGTTGGGATACAGCACCTTGCTGATGTTTTCAGCTATGATTTTTTGGTTGACGGCTCCGTAATAATCACCGACGTTGAACGCCTGAAAGTCAAAGGATTCCGATGCTTCAGACTTCCACAATCGTAAGGTGTTAGCGGTGTTGACGCGGTAGCCTAGTACGGGGGTGTCATAGGGGATGCCTTTGACCGATTGAGCAGGCACCCAGCGAATTTGATAGCGCCCCTGATCGTCTGTATAGGGCTCAGTGTAGCCACCAAATCCGACCTTGACTGAGCCTTCAGGACGGGCGACTTCCCAAGGGTTGCCGTACTGCAGCCACTTATCGGTAATCTCGACCTGCCAGCCGTCTCGAATCTCTTGGTCAAAAATCCCAAACTCATACAGGATACCGTAGCCGACAGCCGGAATCTCTAGGGTTGCGAGGGAATCCATATAGCAGGCCGCTAGCCGCCCTAGGCCACCGTTGCCAAGCCCTGGCTCTTCTTCTTGCTCCACCAATTCATGGAAGTTCAGGCCCGCATCTTCTACGGCTTGCTTGATCTGATTGTAAAGACCTAAATTGATTAGATTGTTCTCTAAATGGGGGCCGGGCAGAAACTCTGCCGACAGGTAGGCCACCAGCCGCACGTCTTCGTAGAGATAGGTTTCAATCGTGTGGAGCCAGCGATTCAAAAGGCGATCGCGCACGGTGTAGGCCAAGGCCATATAAAAATCGTTCGGCGTCGCCACTTCAGGAAATTTTCCCTGTACATAGAACAAGTTGTCGGCCAAAGCGCGGCGCAGCGTTTCAATCGATAGACCTGTGCGATCGTCCTCGACCTGAATGTTCGTGCGGCTTGTCGTA
>JBARYO010000567.1:0-3605 GCA_049647905.1 Elainellaceae cyanobacterium
GCTCGCATCAGCAGCTACCAATCCCGAATCCAGCCTACAGGGACAGGCCAGACGTCTCTATTTGATCAGCTATCGGATCCCCAAGTCACAGCAGATCAAATTCCGCCGTTTTCCCTAGCGCAGCAAAACTTCTTTTTCTTCAACTGGCCCGCTGATCGCCATCCCGATAGCGCCTGCCTTTACTTCGTCATCGACAGTGCCTCTTCCCTGTTGCTATACGTGGGGGAGACCTGCCGTGCGAATCAACGGTGGAAGGGAGTCCATGATTGCAAACAGTACGTGCTCAATTACCAGGCGCTTCACTTTCGCCATCAAATCAAGACTGCCATCAACACCGCATTCTATTGGGAGGCCCCAACGGAGACCCGACCCAGACAACAGCTAGAGCTGATATTGATCAAGCGGTGGCGATCGCCTTTTAACAAGGAAAACTGGCGCTTTTGGGGTACCCCGTTTGTCTAAAAAAAAATACTTGTTGAAAACGCTTGTGGAGACAATGTAGCGATGTCCCCGTAGGCAACTGGCTCCAGCAAAGGGGGTTACTAGAGCCAGCATTCGCCCTGAACGTAGCGGGGAGTGTTTGCGATTCAGAACTCCATGACTTAAGTATGCGGCCAAAGCAGCGTAATGCCTGTGATACGTGCAGTAGGTCTACTGTGATTATTTGGCCTCTTCTCGGTGACAAAATTCAATGTGCTGAGTGACAATGCGGCGGCTATCTTGTGATATCTGTCACCTGCCCTCCACATAAGCCAATGGTAAAGCGAGGCACGCGAGCAAGCTCAGCAGGGCGTAGAGTCCTATAGTATATGGTGGCGGGACACCTTTCCCAGTCCCAGACACTTATTCCCACATCGAGGTACATCGCTGTGAAACCTATCACGATTCTTGGCTCGACAGGATCCATTGGGACGCAAACCCTAGACATTGTGACCCAGTATCCTGAGCAATTTCGCGTTGTTGGTCTAGCGACTCGGCGAAATGTTGAGCAGCTGGCCCAGCAAGTGCGGCAGTTTCGGCCTGAGATTGTTGCCATCTGCGATAAGGCCAAGGAATCACTGTTGCAAGAGGCGATCGCAGATATTACCCCCCAGCCCATTGTGCTGGCAGGTGATGAGGGCGTAGTGGAAGTGGCACGCTACGGCGATGCTCAGGCGGTGGTGACGGGTATCGTGGGCTGCGCTGGCCTACTGCCCACATTGGCCGCAATTGAGGCGGGGAAAGATATTGCCCTAGCAAACAAAGAAACCCTGATTGCTGGCGGTCCGGTCGTGTTGCCCATGGTGGAGAAGTACGGGAGCCGTCTGCTGCCAGCGGACTCGGAACATTCAGCCATCTTTCAATGCCTGCAGGGGGTGCCTGACGGTGGTCTACGGCGCATCATCCTCACGGCGTCAGGGGGGTCATTTCGTGATTGGCCCATTGAGCGGTTACAAAACGTCACCGTCGCCGATGCCCTCAAGCATCCCAACTGGTCCATGGGGCAAAAAATCACCATCGACTCGGCCACCTTGATGAACAAAGGGCTAGAGGTGATTGAGGCCCACTACCTATTCGACCAGGACTATGACCATATCGATATCGTGATCCATCCTCAGAGCATTATTCACTCGCTGATTGAGCTACAGGATACGTCAGTTCTGGCGCAGATGGGCTGGCCCGACATGCGGCTACCGCTGCTCTACGCGCTGTCTTGGCCAGAGCGCCTACCCACGGACTGGGAATCCTTAGATTTGGTCAAGGCGGGGGATTTGACCTTCCGAGAACCGGACCATCAAAAATATCCCTGCATGCAGCTGGCCTACAGCGCCGGTCGGGCTGGCGGGTCGATGCCAGCAGTGCTCAATGCCGCCAACGAGCAGGCGGTGGCGCTGTTCCTAGAGGAAAAAATCCGCTTCCTGGATATTCCGGTGGTGATTGAATCTGTCTGCGATCGCCACCAAGCTGACCACCATGGCCAGCCCAGCCTGGACGACATTCTGGCGGTGGATCAGTGGGCTCGGGAGGCAGTACTAGAAGCACATCGGTCCCAAAAGACCCTGGTGGTTTGAGTTAGAAAGCAGGTGAATTAGGGATTATGCATGTCGTTGGTTTAATGAGCGGCACCTCCGCAGATGGGATTGATGCCGCACTAATTGATATTTCTGGACTGCCTCAACAGCCCACCGTACAGCTGCTGGCTGGCCATACTTATCCGTTTGATCCGGCGCTGCAGCAGGCCATCTGGTCCGTAATTGCCGGAGAGCCATTGACGCTCCAAGCTCTTGCAGAACTCGATGATGCGATCGCCCAAGCCTTTGCCCAAGCCGCCCTGGCGATTCAAATAGGGCAGCCACCGGCCCAGCTGATTGGATCCCATGGGCAAACGGTATATCACCGTCCACTGCGCCCACTATCCCTTGAACCCGCTCCCGCAGAGTCTCAACGTCTGGCCCATAGTCTGCAGCTGGGGCGCGGTGACGCGATCGCGCACATCACTGGCTTACCGACAATAGCCAACTTCAGACAAGCCGACATCGCCGTGGGTGGCGAAGGTGCCCCCCTGGTCCCAGCGGTCGATGCTGTTCTGCTGCGACACGCTTCCCTATGGCGCTGCGTTCAAAACATTGGCGGTATTGGCAACGTTACCTACTTACCCCCCACCTCTAGCGCTGAACCCGTTCTGGGCTGGGACACTGGGCCTGGCAACTCACTGCTGGATTTAGCGGTTCAGGCCCTATCCAATGGTCAGCGCTCCTACGATGACGGCGGAACCTGGGCCGCATCTGGATCCATTTGCGCGCCATTGGTGACCCAATGGTTGAGTCATCCCTTCTTTGCGCTGTCACCGCCCAAATCCACCGGGCGAGAGCTGTTCGGCACCGGTTTCCTGGAGCAGTGCTTCGCGGATGCCCAGCCCTACTGGCTAGCAGACGATACGCTACTGGCCACGCTGACGGAGTTAACGGCAGCCTCTATCGCCCTCAGCTACCAGGATCTACCCCACCCACCAGACCAAGTTTTGCTCTGCGGGGGTGGGCGGCATAATCATTACCTGGTCAGCCGGATTCAGCACCATCTCCCGTCTAGTCGTGTCCTGACCACTGATGTAGCAAATCTTAGCGCAGACCACAAGGAAGCGATCGCCTTCGGAGTCTTGGCCTACTGGCGTTGGCACGGGATTTCAAGTAATATTCCCAGCGTCACTGGGGCATCACGGGCAACTTCCTTAGGAGAACTCTATCTCCCGCCTTGGGGGTCTTATGATGGGGTTAGCGCTTCTATGCGCTCCGCAGTGCTGATAACACCAAAAGATTGAGAGTGATACGTGTCTGTGGCACATACGTTTCTCATGGAAGATGGCCGCTGGTTTCTCAGCGGCAGCTGGCTTGAGCGGGATGGCCCGTCCACAACGGTCAACGGGAAACTTCTCGTAGCCTGGAACCGAGACGGTTGGTATACCTTAGTGACGAAACTCAGCTTCCCCAGTGCGCCTCGGCAAGATATTTCCTTCCAGTACCGGGGCCGCTTTGTTAGCGGCAATCGGCGCTACACCTTTGTCTTGCAGCATAGCGACCTAGGCCGAGTTGAAGGGGAAGGGTGGGTAGCACCAGAGTCGATTATCC
>JBARYO010000568.1:0-2010 GCA_049647905.1 Elainellaceae cyanobacterium
CGTCATGGCATGCAGTTGGCGTCAACCTTAGGCAGTCGTTTGAGTATGGGCGTGAACTTAAATAATGGCAGATTCAAGACGCCCAAGGCGATCGCGCCAGCAAGCGACCCGCCAGCAAACGCCCCAACGACAAGCCTCTCAGCGCCCAACACCCCGACGACATCGCCCGACGTCGCCAAGCCGTCCGCCATCACGTCTTGACCAGAAGCGATCATCGCGGCGGCAAATCCTCAATCTACCGCCAGGGCAACGCCCTCAGTCAGCGGGTCAACCCCGCTCTAGTCAATCCCTTGCCCCGCTGTCACAGTCGCGGCTGCGGCTGCTGTCCGCTGCTGAACCCAATCCTACAGACTCAAATAGGCCGTCTCCCAGGCAGCCCCCCCAGCCAGCGCTTCCAAGTCGTCCTGCCGCCCGACGCCCAAAAATTTCTGATTATGCCTCTGCCTTTGGCGGACGGCGGCAGGGACAGCGCTTGGGACGGCGATCGCCCCAACAATCCGCTTTAAGGCGCTCGCCCGGTGGGGCTGTCGCCATCCGTCGTTCACCCCAGCTGACTCCAGTCCCAATCCCAACGCCGTCACGACCAGCAGTAGCCGCGCTAACCCCAGTAGCCTCACCCCCTCGCTCCCGCCCTCGTCCTCGCAAACGGCTATCCCGCAAGGCATCCCGCTGGTTGTATGGTGTACGGCTGCTTATATTAGCCGTCGGCGTCGGCGCGATCGCTGGAACCCTGCTATCGGTGCTGAACCCAGTTCGGGTCAGGGTCGAGCCTGCAGCATTGCAAGATGCTGTGGAGCCCTCGGCACCTGAAACTGCAGCCCAAGCTCAGGTGACATCGGATTTGGCCGCTGGCGGATTCGAAATGACGGGGCTCAAAACCGCCATCGCTGAGGCGATCGCTGACTATCCCCAACTGACGGCAAAGGCAGCAATTCTAGATTTAGATACCGGCGGTTACATCGATATAGCCGGTCAAGCCTCAACGTCTGCCGCCAGTATTATCAAAGTGCCGATCCTAGTTGCCTTCTTGCAGGCGGTGGAGGCCGGTGACATCGCCCTCACCGACACCGTAACCATTCAAGAAGCCGATGTGGCTGAAGGCTCCGGCACAATGCAGTATGAGCCTGTTGGCACCACCTACACCGCCCTGGAGACGGCGGACATGATGATCACCATCAGCGACAACACGGCGACAAACATTCTGATTCGACGGCTGGGGGGAATTGCGGCGGTCAATCAACGCTTTGCTCAGTGGGGGCTGGCTCAAACGACGATCGCCCAGCCGCTGCCAGACCTGGAGGGGCAGAACAAAACCACACCGACGGAGATGGTAACCCTGTTGACAACAGTGAGCAACGGCAATCTGCTTGCCCCGCGATCGCGGGATCTGATGTTTGACATCATGCGCCACACCGTGACAGATACACTTCTGCCACAGGGCATCGCCCCTAATGCCACCATTGCCCATAAAACAGGAGATATCGGCGAGATGATCGGTGATATTGGTGTAATCGACACACCAATAGGGAAGCGTTATGCGATCGCTGTGATGGTAGAGCGTCCCTATAATGACGATCAAGCGGCTGATCTTGTCAGATATATCTCTGAGTTAGCTTATGATGCTGTCTCAGATATTGACATGTCAAACGATGATTCAGAGCCTGAGGCGAATCAGCTTGAAGCGCCGTTGGAGTGATATGCCACAGCTGTTCCAAGGGACTGTTGTACAGCAAAGGAGCCGCGCACTGTCATCTCCCCGCTGGAGTTTGGCCTGATGAGTCGTCGGGAATGCTGTAAGATCTGTCCGTTTAGATCAATCTCGCAAAAGTTTATCGTGATCTCGCTGACCGCTCTGTCATTGACCTAACGGAAATGCGGTGTATCGGCTCTGGTGTGTGGAGAACAACGTATATGCATAATCGGTTTCATCCCCTTGTTTTAGCAGCTATGACGGTGTCAGCCTCAATGGGGCTAGCCCCGGCTGCTCAGGCCCAGCCCCGACCGCTGCAG
>JBARYO010000569.1:0-2368 GCA_049647905.1 Elainellaceae cyanobacterium
AGAGGTGACATCGCTGCCACCCCCTCCCCTCAGAACCGTGCTTGCGACTCTCACCGCACACGGCTCAAGCAGACCATAGCTAAAGGGGACAAGCGTGGATTTGTTGGTGGCAATAGAGATGAAGCAACTCTAGGTTATCGAAGGTGTTCTGACCACCACGCGCTTTAGGAATGCGGTGGTGGAGTTCGAGAGCCTCCCCATTGAATAGAGAGTCTCCGCACACAGAACACCGGCCATTCTGCCGTTGCGCAGTGCGCTGACGGGTAGGTTTCAGCTGACTAGCTTTTAGGGCTTGTCGCTGTTGCCAATAGGCCTTGAGCGCCGGGTCATCCATCGAGGCGGAGCCTTTGACAATGGTGTGGCGTTCAATTGTGAACCAAGAGAAGCGGAGCAGGTGTACGCCCGAGGACTTGTCACCAAAGCACTTTGTGTTTGGGTACTTCGGCGACAAGTAGCCCCAGTAGCGGCGGTAGCACCAGCCCTTTGTCTTCCCTGGATGCTGCCGTTTGAGGTAGCACCACTGCCTAGTCCACATCCACTGGTCGAGTTGTCTGAACACCGCTGAAGAAACCCAGGGACGATAGTAGTTGGCCCAGCCCCGAATGAGGGGATTGAGCACTTGGATTACCGTCCGTACTGGATGTCCATGCAGCTTCTGCCAGCGTTGTTTGAGGGTGGTCCGAATTTTGCTGATAGCCTTGGTTGAAGGTGTTATCAGCAGTTTCCACCCGGTGCGAGTGGTTTTCGGAGCCCTGTAGTGGCGGACATGGCATCCCAAAAAGTCAAAGCCCTCGCGCAGATGCACGATGCGGGTTTTCTCGCTTGA
This sequence comes from Elainellaceae cyanobacterium, assembly GCA_049647905.1. Classification (GTDB taxonomy): domain Bacteria; phylum Cyanobacteriota; class Cyanobacteriia; order CAKZMO01; family CAKZMO01; genus JBCCAG01. Next base: position 827 of record JBARYO010000569.1, read on the forward strand.
GAGTTCTAAGCCACGGGGCTGCAGCCACTGCTGCAAGATAGACTTTGCGTCTTCAGCATCAGCTTTACTCTTGGCGAGGACCACGAAGTCATCGGCATAGCGGACAAGGGCGTAGCGGCTATTTGCCAGGTGCCCCTTTTGGTTACGCCTTAGCCCCAATACTGCTTCCATGCCGTGGAGGGCAATATTGGCAAGCAGCGGGGAAATGACGCCACCTTGGGGGGTGCCTGCTTCACTCGGATACCAGTGCTGCTTTTCGATGTACCCCGCTTTCAGCCATCTGGCTATTAAAGCGCGGCCTGGAAACGAGCCGATGGCCCTCAGCAGGAAGTCATGGTCTATTTCATCGAAGCAGCTTTTGATGTCTGCATCGAGCACCCATAGCTTCGTCCGATGAGGGCAGCATTGGTGGAAGAGCTTAGCGAGCGCATCGTGAGGGCCTCTGCCAGGGCGAAAGCCGTAGCTGGTGCTCTCAAACTTAGCTTCCCATTCGGGCTCAAGAGCCGCGCTCACCATCGCCTGATGGGCACGGCCCTTGATAGTGGGAATGCCGAGCGCTCGGCGTTTACCGCTCGGTTTCGGGATGTATATCCGTCTGGTTGGCTGGCTCTGCCACTCAGCAGGGCTGCCCATACTATCGACCATTTGGCTTCTAGCACTAGCGGTTTTCACTAGCACCCTATCGACACCTGCGGTGCGCTTGCCTGCATTCAACTGTGTGACGCGGCGTACGCTCAACAACCGGTTGGCGTAGCTGCGCAGCATCAGCTTCTGCAAGCTCCGCACTCGCTTGTAGTCTCCTTTCGCTGTTGCTCTAAAGATGCGATAGCGTAGGTTCTTCACCCGCCGGTTTACCTGACGCCAGTTCACCTGCTGCCAGTTGGTAGGTGGCTTGAGTCCGTTTACGGCTACCATGAGCCGCACCTAACTTGTCCCAACACTTCAGCTCCTATTCTTTCGCTCTTGTCGAGGGTCCACCTGCCTCATGTCGGCACCGTTTCCGGTTGAGCATTTCGCCCTATCCAGTCAGTTATACATAGCCCATGGCTCTGCTTTCCTGTCGCCTTTCGGCCTGCTGGCGTTTGCTTCTTGAGGCATCCTATTCCCACTGAGGAGTTCACTACCCTTACGGCTAGCCTACTGGAATTCCTCCAGACCTCATTGGGGTTCCCACGTTCCGCTCGTTTGAGATGCGACTCCAGTCGGATGCCTGCTATATTGCGGGAGCCTGGGTGTCTACCATCTCCGAATAGCCCGTATCGGAGTGCCTTTTTTTTTGCTCCACTATCAGCGTCTCAGCCACTTTCGCTGACCTGTCTCATCTCGCAACCTACACAGGTTCACATATCGTTCATCCGCTGGCTCTTCCTCTAACCCGGTTGCCGCTATTGTGGTTAGCAGCGTCCTTGGGCATCATCTGCCGCTTCACACCTCACCGTTACCAGTGACGCATGGGCAGATTGAGGACTGACCTTGACACTAGGTAGGGTGTTGATAAGCCTCAACACCACTCAAAACGAGCGACTTCGTGTCGCACGAGCT
>JBARYO010000570.1:0-3904 GCA_049647905.1 Elainellaceae cyanobacterium
TCGTTTAGGGCAGCTTCACCAGCCACAACGTCCCCGTCAGCCTCTTGGTCAAGGACCCCAACGGCTTCTAGGTGGTCTATTGCGGCTGAGAGCTTCGCTTGGGACAGGTCTATGGTCTCTCGCAACGCCTCGATCGACAGCGGTTCCCGGCTCTCCCTCACCTGCTCGGCGATCGCATCTAGAGTCTCTTCATCGACGGTGCCGCTTCCCGCAAAAAAGCGCTGCAGCCTGAGGTCATCGGGGTGGTAGAACAGCTTGGCCTTGGCAGGTTCTCCATCCCGTCCGGCGCGGCCAATTTCTTGGTAGTAGGCGTCGATAGAGCCGGGGATATCGTGGTGGAAGACGAAGCGCACGTTGGGCTTGTCGATCCCCATGCCGAAGGCGGTGGTGGCGACGATCACCTCTAGCTTGTCTTCCATAAACTGCGACTGCACCGTTTCTCGGTCGCCATCGCTCATGCCAGCATGATAGGCCGCTGCCTTGATGCCCTCTTTGCTCAGCAGCGCGGCGATCGCTTCGGTGGCTTTGCGGGTGGCGACGTAGATAATGCCAGGCAGGTCGGCCTTGATCACCGCTTCGACTAGGGTGGGCCGCTTTTCCGCGTCGTCGTAAAACTGCTGGACGTCGAGATGGATGTTGGGCCGGTCAAACCCCCGAATGACTTCCATCGGATTGCGCAGCCGCAGCCGCTCTACAATCTCTTGTCGCACCAGAGGTGAAGCCGTGGCCGTCAGCGCCAGCACCGTTGGGCGGCCCAAGGCGTCTATTACGGTGTCAAGCTCAAGATAGTCGGCACGAAAGTCGTGACCCCATTCGCTGATGCAGTGGGCTTCATCCACCACAAATAGGGATGGTTCTATGTGGCTCAACCGCGCCATCGTATCTGGATTGGCAAACTGCTCTGGCGCTAAAAACACAAACTCTAGCTCTCCCGCTGCCAGCTGCTCAAAGACCTGCTCACGCTCGGTTTTGGCCAGCGTTGAGTTTAAGACGGCGGCTTTGACGGTGCCCTGGGCGGCGATCGCCCGCACCTGGTCTTGCTGCAGGGCGATTAGCGGTGAAATCACCAGGGTTGGCCCCGGTAGGCGTAGGGCGGCAATCTGGTAAATTGCTGACTTGCCGGAGCCAGTGGGCATCACCCCCAGCGTATCCCGCTGGGCTAAGACGCCTTCAAGCACCTCTCGCTGGCCTGGGCGAAGCCCATCGTAGCCAAACACCTGCTGAGCAATCTGCTCGGCAACCTGCAATGCCGCATCGGAATTGACCATCGTTGAATTTTAAGAAATTTTGCTGTGTTCTATTGTCTGGGCGACCCGCTCACCAGGTTAGTTTTGACGCCAATAGCACGATTAGCGTGATCAGACCCAGCGACCGCCGGAAGTAGTTGACGCCCTGAAACAGCTCTAGCCAGGCCCAGGTAAACAGCGTGCCGAATGCCAGGGCGTCGAGAAACGTCTCTATGTTACCGCTGGTTGGCAGTAGGTTTATCCCTGTGGCGGTGAGCCAAATGAGAAGTGGTGGGCTGGGGAATTGAGCAATAACGATGTTGCCGTCATCGTCTCGGAAGACGCGATCGAATAGGGTTGTTTCCACGGGGCATACCAAGTTTGACTACACCCGTATTAGAGCCATTTGCCCTGGCTTTAGTCTTCCCCTCAAAGGCAGGAGATTCTCAACCCTCCTTCTGGGCACTCGTCCCGTTAACGCTTCCGGCTCCAGTGGCGTCGCCACCCAGGGTTGCCCTCAGGGTGGCATAGATAGACCTGGGTGGCGATCGCGCTTGAGTCGACTACTGGAGGGGGCGCTGCTGCACCAAGTAGCTGAGCACTTGGCCTTGTGCGGGGGTGATGCGGATGCCCTGCTCTGTGATAGGAATCAGCGGGGTCCACAGGCGTCCCTCGACGTACTGCAGCAGGTGCAGGCGCTCGTTCGCGCTAGCGAGGGCAAAGCCCTCAAGGCGTGGCGAACGACTTCGGGGGAACCGATGATGATGTGCCGCAGGTACGCACACCCTGGTGCTGGCGAGGGTTCGATGAGGGTGGGAATATAGGGCTCTGCTTCCATAGGAGAGGGAAGCCGTACGGCAGGCTGGTCCGCTGCCAGATGTTGGGCTATGGCGAGCTTTGCGGCCTCTTGAACCAAGGGCAGCGAGGGATATTGGATTGTCATGAGGGACTCCGTTTGTGGGTTGAGTTGGAGTCCCCCAAAGAACCCGATCATTCCAGACGTTTTAGGGGTTTGGAATGACTCAGGTACAATCGCACAAGGTCATCCGCACAGCTTACTCTGTCCTGGTGGCTCAGGGTGCGATTCGTTTTCTCAAAATGAGACAAATACCTCAATAAGAGGCTATTGGCTCAGGGAAGAGAAGCAGGCTGAATCTAAAGAGCCTGACAACTCAAGAGGTGTGAGGGTGAGATGCCCTCCCTTCAGATGGTGAAGTGAGCGCATAAGCCCTTCGGTAGCGACTGACCATCAATCCGAAAAGCGGGCTTAAAAGCGGGTAAGCTACCAGCCGTAAGGCGGTACTCCTGCGAGCACAGTTGTCTAAGGATACGAACAGGAAGGGATTTAAGGGTCGTCACCCGAAACCAGCCAAAGCGGCTAAAAGGCTGGAGCCAAACGGCAAAGGATAACCGGGCTGGGCAACTCCTGAGGTGACCCAGAACCACTCCCAACAAACCCGGCCTACAGTCCCATCCTAAGGGCAACGACAAACACCTCATGGGAACGAAGTAACCCGATATGCTCTCTCCGAGGCGGGTCGATAGCGTCGGAGCAGGTGCCAACCGCATGGGCACATCGGGAAGGATGATGTCAGAAGCAAATGCCTGGAGTAATGCCCAGGATAAGCAGACGGACATCCGACAAGTGAGAAGGTAAAGCTACCGAGCAAGAGTGGATAAGTCATGAGCCAGTCTTTCAAACAGGCTAGGTATGAATGGGGCACCATCAACTGGCGCAAAGTCGAGGTGAAGGTGTTCAAGCTCCAAAGGCGGATTTACCAAGCAGCAAGTCGGAATGACGTGAGATTAGTTCACAGATTGCAGCGCCTACTGGCTCGTTCCTGGTTTGCTCGCCTGCTCGCAGTACGGCGGGTGAGCCAGGACAACCGAGGCAAGCGGACGGCAGGAATCGATGGGGTTGCGAAACTTGGCCCAAAACAGCGCTGGGCGCTAGTCAATCAGTTGACACTGAAGGGCAAAGCACGGCCTGTGCGGCGGATATGGATAGCCAAACGCAACGGCGAGAAGCGCCCATTGGAGATTCCAGTGATGGCAGGTAGGGCGCGTCAAGCGCTAGCGAAGCTGGCACTGGAGCCCGAGTGGGAGTCACGCTTCGAAGCCAATAGCTATGGCTTTCGCCCCGGTAGGGGTGCCCATGACGCCATTGGGGCAATATTCAACGCCATCTCAAAGAAGCCAAAGTATGTCTTGGATGCGGACATCGCCCAGTGCTTTGATCGTATCGACCATCAGGCGCTGCTGGCGAAGCTGAAGACGACACCTTGGCTGAGACGCCCTATTGCTGGGTGGCTCAAAGCCGGAGTGTGGGACAAGCGGACAGTGGTTTCCAAGTGATGCAGGAACGAGTGCTCTCGCCCTTGCTGGCGAATATCGCCCTCCATGGCTTGGAAAATGACCTGAAGCGGCAGTTTCCGGTCCGTTCTCGAACCATCAATGGTAAGCAGCACCGGAGTGTACCAATTCAGGTGATTCGCTATGCAGATGATTTCGTGGTGATGCACCCAGAGCTTGAGGTGGTCCAAGGAGACTGATCAGAATTTTGTGCTAGCGGTCTAGAATCCAAAAAACAAAGGAGAGACCGCAACATGGCAAGACGAAAGAAGGAACCCAATCGAGTCGATGAGCTGCTGGACGAGTTGCTCGAAGATTATCGGACT
>JBARYO010000571.1:0-5061 GCA_049647905.1 Elainellaceae cyanobacterium
GAAGGGGGCTCAAGCAAGAGCTACTGGTGCTCAAAGGTACTGAGGTGTCGAATCTGGGCAACCTGCAAGATCTCGTCCGCCATGTGGCCAGCGAAATGGGGGGAGGAGCCTATCGAGAACGGGTGGCGCTTTCTGGGACAATTCGGTGCGAGACGCCGTTGGAAGCGCCCCTGTCGAAGCAGAAGTGCGTTTACTACAAGACCCAAATCACCGAAAAATATAAAGCGCTACGTACCGTCAAAGACAGCAAGGGCAACCGCAGTAAGGAGTGGAAGACGGGACGCGAGACCTTGAGTCGAGACGAAACTCAAACGCCGTTTGCCCTAGATGACCCCTCCGGCCAGGTTGTGATTCAACCCCATGACTTTAGTATCGAGGGGATTGAGGTGGTGGAGAAGTTTGAGCCGGCATTGCCTGCAGCATCACAGGACTCCGGAGTCCATACCATTGGCGATCGCATCGGGCTGAGATTTACCCCACGCCGTGACTCTGGCTACCGCACCTTGGGCTATCACTACCGCGAAGAAATTTTACCCCTCGGAACAGCCATCTATGTGCTGGGGGAACTGACCGATGAGGGGCGACAGCTCATGGTGCGATCGCCATCAGCGCCGCCTTCCGGCATCATCACCCACCGCTCACAAGAGGCGATCGTCGGGCACAAAGAGAAACGGCTGCGAAAGGCAAAACTCGTCAGCACAGGATTCTTTGTTGCCAGCTTTGGCGTGCTAGTCTATGGCCTCTATCACGTATTGAGCGCCTAACAGCAGATCGGGAAAACCGGGCGCCGCTTTATCAGGCGCTGAGATAGTCCTGTATTCCCATGAGAAATTGCCTGGAGCACTCGCCTAAGCGCCCATAACCGGCTAATATGTATGCCCAGATGGTACCCCAACTAAACCCTCCCAAGACGGTTTTTGGCATATAGCCCTAGTTGGTGATCTATCTAGCCACCCCACCCATTCACCCAGTCGCACAGGATTTCGAACATGGCAGAAATTTTTATGTTCAACGCGCTTCGAGAAGCTATCGATGAAGAGATGGCGCGCGATCCAAATGTGTTTGTGCTTGGGGAAGACGTGGGCCAGTACGGTGGCTCCTACAAAGTCACCAAAGACCTCTACAACAAATATGGTGAGATGCGGGTACTGGATACCCCCATTGCCGAAAATAGCTTTACCGGCATTGCGGTGGGCGCAGCCATGACCGGGCTGCGTCCCATCATTGAGGGCATGAACATGGGGTTCTTGCTCCTAGCCTTCAACCAGATTGCCAACAACGCTGGCATGCTGCGCTACACCTCCGGCGGCAACTTCAAGATTCCCCTAGTGATTCGTGGTCCGGGTGGGGTGGGACGGCAGCTTGGCGCAGAGCACTCCCAGCGACTAGAAGCCTACTTTCAGGGCGTGCCGGGGCTAAAGATGGTGGCTGTCTCTACCGCCGTCAACGCCAAGGGGCTGCTTAAAGCGGCCATTCGCGACGACAACCCGGTGCTGTTTTTTGAGCATGTGCTGCTCTACAACCTCAAGGGGGAGATGCCCAAGGGAGACTATGTCCAGCGGCTTGACAAAGCTGAGATGGTGCGACCCGGCAAAGACGTGACGATTTTGACCTACTCCCGCATGCGCTACCACTGCGTCCAGGCGGCTAAAACGCTAGAGCAGGAGGGCTTTGACCCTGAAATCATTGACCTGATTTCCCTCAAGCCTTTCGACTACGACACCATCGGTGAGTCTATCCGCAAAACCCATCGTGTGATCGTAGTAGAGGAATGCATGAAGTCGGGGGGCATCGGCGCAGAACTTACCGCCTCGATTCAAGAGCGGTTCTTTGATGAGCTAGATGGGCCGATAGTGCGGCTGGCGTCTCAGGACATCCCTACGCCCTACAACGGGACATTGGAGAGCTTGACGATTGTGCAGCCGCGCCAGATTGTGGATACGGTGAAGGAAATGATGGCGCTGGCGGTATAGCGAGCTACTCGTGATGGGGGTCCACATGGGGAATCAGGGAGTGGGGCTTCTCTAGCCCATGGGCCAGCATCAAGTCCCCATCCCCCATTATTTCCTTCGGGTCGCCATCGGCAACAATCTGCCCATCGTCCAGCAGCACTACGCGATCGCAGACCTCTAGCAAAAACTCCAGATCGTGGGACGAGATCAGCATCGTCTCCGGAGCCTGCAGCAGAAACTGGATCAGCCGCCGCCGCGCCCGCATGTCCAAGCTGGCCGACGGCTCGTCATAGATCACTAAGCGCGGCTGCATGGCCAGCACCGCCGCGATCGCCACCATTCGCTTCTCTCCCCCCGACAGATGGTGGGGGCTACGATCGACATAGTCCGTCATGCCAGTAATGCGCAGAGCATCATGAACCCGAGGGGCCACTTCATCCGGCGTCAGCCCCATGTTCTCTGGGCCAAAGGCCACATCTTCTCGCACTGAAGCACAAAACAGCTGGTCGTTGGGGTTCTGAAACACTAGGCCAATTTCTGGGCGAAATACCCCGGCTTCTATGGGCGTATTGAACAGGGTGACCTCCCCTTGCGTGGGCGTTAAGACGCTGCAGAGGGACATAAAAAACGTCGTCTTTCCAGCCCCATTGGGACCAATCACCCCAACACGCTCCCCTGTGGTGATGGTCATCGACAAGGATTTGAGGATGGGGGGATGGTTGGGATAAGCGAACCAAAGGTTGCGGGCCGCGATCGCAATGGGGGCCAGAGCGGGCGGTTGAGCGGTGATGGAATCAGACGGTGCAAAGTCAGACTGGGTCATAGATGGGGTGAAGTAAATGAGACAGGGCGAGATGCAATCAATGTCGTAGGGGGTCGTTGGCTAGACCTCAAAACACGATTTCCAGCACGACTAGAGCGATCGCCATCAGAATCGTTGTAGCGGCAGCGGCAAAGCTTACCCGAGGGGGCAAGTCACCAGCGGCTGGCGAAAAAATAGCGGCTAGCTTCAGCCGGTAGCGGCTCCCATAGCCCCGCAGCCGCATGGCCTTGTAAATGAGCTCCGACTGCTCATAGCTGCGGATAAACAGGGTTCCGGTGAGGGAGGCCAGGCGGTTGACATCCCGTATTGAGGGAATCCGCCAGCGGTGACCATGGCTATGGCTCGACCCGTGGCGTCCCTCAGGCCGAGCGCCAAGAGGATGTCGAGGGCCGTGATGCCCTGAGCTAAAGCCCCGCAACCCCATGGCACGCTGCATCGTCTGTAGGTTTTCAGTCACCTCAAACAGGTAGCGATAGGTCAGCAGGGTCATGTCAGACAACACCGTCGGCAAGCCTAGAGCGCGCATCGCCTTGATGGTCGTCAAGAACGACATGGTGCCCAGCAGCACCAGTCCAGCGGTGATGATGCAAAGGAAGCGGCAGGCAATCAGCAATACCGCTATTAAGCCCTCCTGCCGCAGGGCCAAAACCCCCCACTGCCATAGGATGGTTTCTCCCGACTGCCAGGGCAGCAGCACCACAATTCCTATCAAAAAGATGCCGGGATAGCGTAGCCGCTGGCGCAAAAACGACGCCGGCAGCTGCGAGGTGCAATAGAGTGCAACCGTGATAGCAATCATCAGCGGCAGCAGCCACAGGCTTTCCACACAGGCAAACGCAAAGATCAAGCAGGCGATCGCCACCAGTTTGTAGCGCGGATCCCAGCGGTGGATCCAAGAGTCGAGGTGAGCGTATTCATCGATTTGAATTTGCAGTGCCATAGCGTTAATTCTTAATCACCCATGATCTGCTCAAATCACATTTTGGGGAAGGTCGGTAGTCTTGAAGCATTTCTGGTTTGGTGCGCTGGAGGAACAGCACCAGCATCGCTGTAAAACCACCCTCAATCAGAGCCAGCGGGATATGGGCCATCATGAGGCCGTAAATTGCCCTCTGCTCCGTCACAGTGTTAAATCCGGCTGGAATCGTGGTGATAATTAGGGCGAAGAAAATCAGGGCTGCCAGGCCCAAACCCACTGCGCCAGCCAAGAAGCCACAGAGACCATCAGCAATGCGATCGCCTACAGCAGCTCGCAACCGGTGGCGCAGCGTGAAGATCCGATAAGCGACCAGGGCCGGTACCCCCATCATGACGGCATCTACTCCGAGGGTTGTGAGGCCCCCATGGCCCAGCATCACCGCCTGAAAAAACAGCCCCACGAGAATAGCGGGGAAGGCATAGTATCCTAGCACTGCGCCCAACAGCCCGTTAAATACTAGATGAACGCTAGCGGGGGGAATGGGAATGTGAATTGATGAGGCCACAAAGAAAGCGGCCGTCAGCAGAGACGCTTTAGGGATACCCGAGGTAGGGTCCGATTGGCGATTGATTTTTCGCAGGGAGTACCAGGCGGTTGGGACTGCGATGGCATAGCCAGCGGCGCAGATTTGAGCAGGCAGAATTCCGTCAGGGATATGCATCCTACAATCCTTAAGTTGAATGTCGCGTCCGGGTTGAGAAGAAGAGCGCTGTCCCCAGGCAGCCCCAGGATACAGACCCAATCATCAATCCCTTCTGCAGCGGCGAGAGCAAGTTAGACGACTGGGCTAGCATAGCGCTTCCGTCTGGCTCTGATCCGGCACCGCCTTCGGCGACGGGAATAGACAGGATTTCGCCGTGACCCGCTTGCCTCACCTGTAGATCCCAATCCCCAGCGATCGCCAGATCGGGGGTGAAAGAAAAGCGCCCCTCGGCATCCGTCGTGCCTGTGGCCCAGGGTTCAGTCGGCTGATTGGGCGCATAGATGGTCACAGCCGCGTCGGCCATTGGCGCACCAGAGTCGTACGTTGCTGTGACCTGGAGTGCCTGGGTCGCCTCAACGGTTAGATCGACGCCGTGGCCAACGGCAGCTGGCGACCCAAAGAGGACAGTTGTAATGGTTATCCCTACCCATAGAGCAGCGTATCGTCTCATACCTATTTTTTGCATATAGTCGATGTCATTACAGTCTAGAGATAGGTGTGGAACTTCCACTATTGTGTATCGATTTTCTGGGTGAAGCATCCTGTCCCTGGAGAGAGTTTAGCCCTCTTCATCCAGGGACAGGATTTGTCGAACCCTCAGAAC
>JBARYO010000572.1:0-12611 GCA_049647905.1 Elainellaceae cyanobacterium
GAGGAGAACTATCGCTCTACGGAAAATATCCTGCAGCTCGCCAATAGCCTGATTGAGACCAACACCGAGCGCAGTGACAAGGTGCTGCGCCCTACCCGTGCCCAGGGCGAGGCGACGTACTGCTACCGTGCTGACGATGAGGTGGCAGAGGCAGAATTTGTCGTGGGAACCATCAGCAAGATGGTGGGGGACCCCGCGCTGGACTGGGGGGATGTGGCCATTCTCTACCGCACCAATGCCCAATCCCGAGCATTGGAGGAAGTCCTGATCCGCACTGGCGTGCCTTACACCGTTGTGGGCGGCCTCAAGTTCTACGATCGCCGCGAGATCAAAGACGTGCTGGCCTATCTACGGGCGATCGCTAACCCTGCAGACACGGTCAGCCTCAAGCGGGTTATTAATACCCCCCGGCGTGGGATCGGCAAGACAACCCTGGAACGCCTAGATAGCGCCGCGGCCCAGCTTGGCGTCCCCTTTTGGGAGATCATCAGCGACGAAACCTCAGTCAAAACGCTCTCGGGCCGATCGGCAAAAGCTGTCGTCGGCTTCGCCAGTATGCTGCAGCGACTGCGGGAGCAGGTTGACCAAGTGAGCGCGTCCCAGATTGTGCAGGAGGTGCTGGAGGAGTCGGGCTACCTACAGGAGCTAAAGGCCCAGGGCACCGAAGAAGCAGATAACCGGCTGGAGAACGTGCAGGAGCTATACAATGCCGTACTTCAGTTTGAGGAAGACAGCGAAAACACGGGCTTGTCAGACTTCTTGGCCAATGCTTCCCTGGCCTCGGACCTAGATGACCTAACTGACGAGCGCAACCGGGTCTCCCTGATGACCCTGCACGCATCTAAAGGACTGGAATTTCCAGTGGTTTTCTTGGTGGGCCTAGAACAGGGGCTGTTTCCCAGCTACCGCTCGCTAGACGACCCCGCCGCCATTGAAGAAGAGCGCCGCCTCTGCTATGTGGGCATCACCCGCGCCCAAGAGCAGCTGTTCCTCACCCACGCCCGCGCCCGCCGCCTCTACGGCTCCCGCGAGCCAGCCAGTCCGTCGCTATTTCTGGCTGAACTGCCCCGCGATCTGTTGCTGAGCAACAGCGCGGGCGCCATTCCCAAGCGCATGGCAACACCTATGCAGGAGGTGCGCCAAAAGCAAATCGATGCCCCAAATACCCATGAGGATGACTGGACTGTCGGCGATCTTGTGGTGCACAAGGGGTTTGGAGCTGGGAAGGTAACCCACATCTTTGGCGCAGGGAACAAAATCTGCCTAGCGATCAAGTTTCCAGGCCAGGGACAAAAAATTATTGATCCCAAAGTAACCATGCTGCAGCGGGCTGAGACCTAAACGACATAAGGCCAGAGGTAAGGCCATAGAATACCCCGTTGACTACCGGCGCGCCCTAGTCAATCTAACGGAAATACCATCTTGGGGCGATCGCTAGTCCTACAGGTTCACGGAGGGGGACGGCAGTTGAGGCGAGCTAGAGTGCGAAGGTTGGTACTCGTATTTTAGTCATTGTTTTAATGGAGCACCCTTGTGAAACTGTCATCATCTAAGTCTAGGACCAGCCAAAGCTGTGGCTCCGCCGCGAACTATTTCTACGACCGCCTCATTTCTGGCCTCACGCCTGCAGCTCGGGCCGATTTGACTGCGGAGCAAGAGGCCAGTTTAAAGCAGTCCTGCCAGCGCTTCATGCCCAGAAACCATGACCTTGATATGCGCCTGTCGATTCCGTTCTTGGGCAAGCGGGGTATCTATCTTGTCCTTTTAGGTGGGCAAGAGAAGCGTACATCCGATCGTATCCAGCGGGAGCGGGCGCTGTTTTGGCAAATGGCCGTTATCAGCGCTCTGTGGATGATCGTTGGTACGTCGACGGTGAGCATGTATTGGGCTGTCTCTTATCTAGAGGCCGCTCCCGCCGGCAGCACCATTCCCTGGGATGCGCAAGAAGCGCCGTAGCGCACCTCATAAAAGAGACCGGTTTTGGGCAAGACGAGCCGTGCCATAGGCCGCATCACTTTGGACAGCGGCAGCAACGGGTACACCGAGGTACCGGGAGCGAATCGCGCTCCATGGAGCATTTTGTGCTCCGCCACCAGCGCTGTAGACCTGGATAAGCGGTGCCGCCCCCAAGTCTTGGAGGGTATGGTAGCCCAGGGATTCGATGCGTGCAATGCCTTCTAAAAGACCTTGTAGAAATGCTGCTGGTGCATCAAGGCATGGGGTAAGGCGAGGTGGTAAGTCTGGATCATTGATGGGAAAGCGTTCCCCAGGCTGCAGCAGAGGGTAGTAGTCAAAACCGCTATCTTGATCGGGATCAATGTGCTGACTTAGAGCCTCTATTTCATCAGGGCTGAAGAACTGTGCCAGGACCGCACCACCCGTGTTGGATGCCCCACCCACAAGCCAGCGATCGCCAAACCGATGGCTGTAGATTCCAGATGACGCCTGCTCAACGCGCCGGGGGCTGAGCAGCTTCAACACCAGGGTAGACCCCAACGACGTCACAGCCTCGCCCGCTTCCACCGCGCCACTGGCCAGAAACGCGGCAATGCTGTCGGTGGTCCCGGCGCAAACCTGGCAGGCCTCGGGAATGCCGTAGCGCTCTATCACTAAGGGCTGCACGGGGCCAACTGGCATTCCCGGCGCAACAACCCGAGGTAACATCAGCGTCATGGGCTGATTTGCGAATAGACTGGCAAACCAGCTGGGATAGGTTAGCGTTTCCACATCGACCCCCAGCTTGAGACTGTTGTGATAGTCGCTCACGCCGAGCTGACCGTGGAGCAGAAAAGCAAGCCAGTCCGCCTGATGAAGAAAGTAGGCTGGAGCACGGTCTGAGTCTAGATTTAGGGGGTCATGGCGGTGCCACCACAGGAGTTTGGCCAAGCTAGAGCTAGCGCTGCGTACCACATGGTCTGGCGGGGCGACATCCTCGATACGCTCTAGTACGGCACGGCCCCGGCTGTCGTTGTAGAGGATCGCACCGCCTACTGGTGTGCCGTAGCGATCGCACCGTAGCACCGTTCCCGACGTCCCGTTGATGGCGATCGCGGTCAGCCGTGCCCGAATCTCTGTCGGCAGTTGCGCCAACAGGTCAAATAGGGCCGCCTTCCACTGATCTGCATCGCTGCTGGCTTCACCATCGAAGGGGTAGCGGGCCTCAGCTTGAAGGACTTGATTGGCATCAATGGCGATCGCCCTCGCCCCTGAAGTACCAAAGTCGATGCCTAGGCTGAACCCATCGCCGTTATTCATTAGCGCAACCTATTCTGACGGCCATCCCCACGCGACAGAAGTCTTGTACTCTAGTCATGGTAAGTTGACGCGAATATCCATCACACCTATGGCAATTCTAGACTCGAGGGGACGGCTGTTTGGCCGCATTGGCATTCTTGATGCGGGGGCTGTGCTGGTGGTGTTGCTGACAGTGGCAGGCATCTTTTTCGTTCCTGGTGATTCGGGATCAGTGGCGCAGATTGGGGCGCAGACGCAGCCGGTAGAGGTAGACGTGATGGTGCGGGGCTTAACCGTATCTGACCCCCAGGGTCTGATCAACCAAATTCGGGAGGAGGGTGAAACGGAAGTGATTATCCGGAACCAGCCATTTGGACAGGTGAACGTCAAGTCTATAGAGGAGCTGCCTCGGTCGGTTGCAGCTCCTCAGCCGGATGGCACATTGAAGTCTATCCCCGACCCCCGACCCGAGCTGGGTTTTACGCTGGACATGATGATCACCTTGGCAGATGATGCACAGGTGACGGATGACAGTGTGGTATTCGGGAACAACAAGGTGAAGATCGGCAATGTGGTGGAGCTAGAAGGGCAAACCTATCGGTTCAATACCACGGTCGTTGGGGTGCGAATTTTAGAGGAATAGTTGACCTTGTGACATTACTCTTACTCAGAACGCGCCAGCCGCTCAGCCGTGCGCAAAATCTTCGCCGCCAGCATCGCGGCCCCAAAGCCATTGTCAATGTTCATGACCCCTAGCCCTGTGGCGCAGGAGTTCAGCATTGTCAGCAGGGGGGTCAACCCATTGAACTGGGTACCATAGCCCACGCTGGTGGGCACCGCCACCACAGGGCAATCTGCCAGTCCTGCCACCACGCTAGGCAGCGCCCCTTCCATCCCTGCTACCACAATCAACACATCGGCCTCGGCAATGCGATGGCGCTGGGCCAGCAGCCGGTGAATCCCAGAGACCCCCACATCCCACAGCCGCTGTACCTCAAAGCCGCATAGCTCAGCGGTGACGGCGGCTTCTTGCGCTACAGGTAAATCAGACGTGCCAGCAGAGATTAGAGTAATCCTGCCGGGATAGTGAATAGGTAATGGGTCAGGGGCGATCGCCATAATGCGAGCAGTGGGGTAGTAGCGCAGCTCGGGCAGCTGGAGCGCCACCTGCTCATAGACCTCTGGCGTAATGCGGGTGGCCATGACAACCGACTGGTTTGCCTGGAGGGCTTGTACGATTTTTACTAGCTGCTCTGGCGTCTTTCCGGGTCCCCAGACGACCTCTGGGAATCCAGTGCGCAAGGTGCGGTGGTGGTCAATTTGGGCGAAGTCGCCAATGGGCTCTACATCAAAATATTTGAGTTTGCTCAAAGCTTGATCTGGCGTGGTTTGCCCTTGAGCAACGCTTTGAAGCAGGGCCTGAAGCTGATCTGGCTGCACAGCACTATCCTTTCAATCCGTTCACTCTACCAGGGTAAAGCAAGAGGCTACTGCGCACTCAGCTTTAGCTCTTCCAGATTCCATAAAGCTCCTCCCAAGGCGGAATATTTGACATTTTCCACCCGGTTGCGCACGGCTCCCAGAGAAAGCGGGTTGACCAGGTAAATCAGCGGCAGGTATTCCTGGGTGAGGCGCTGGGTTTCAGCGTAGAGCGCTTTGCGCTTCTCCTCATCAAGCTCCTGGGCCGCTTGGATATAGAGATCGCTAATCTCTTGTTCCCAGTCGTAAATCTTCCGGCCTTAGATGGGGGGCTGTCCCGACAGCGCCCCCTGGTTGAAGGTGTGCAGCGTGCCATCAGTCCGCCAAATGTTAGCGCCACTGTTAGGCTCAACGCCCCCGGTAAAGCCCATCATGTGGCAGTCCCAATCGAGGGTGTTAGTCAACTTATCCACCAGGGTATTAAAGGCGATCGGCTGGAAGTCCACCTGAATGCCAATGTCTAGCAAATCCCGCTTGATCTGCGCGCCGATGCCCTCCCGCACCTTATTGCCGGCATTGGTGTTGAGGGTAAATCGCACCAGGTTCCCGGCTTTGTCTAGCAGCGCTCCCGCCTCGTTGTACTCAAATCCGGCATCCTCCAACAGCGCCTTGGCGGTTTCTACGCTGTAGTCATAGGTGCTAACCCCTTCACCAGGCGGCAAATAGTAGGGGCTTTGCACCGAGATGGGTGAGCTTTGGGGCTCTCCCAGACCCTGAAAGATGTTGTTGATCATTGTGTCTCGGTCGATAGCATAGGCGATCGCCCGCCGAAAGTCTGGGTTGGTGAACCAGGCCGATTTGATGGGGTCCACCAAGGGCTTGCCGTCTCGACTGCCGGTGTTGAGATTGAACGAAATAAAGTTCGTGCCAGGGCGCGGACCATCTTCGTAGATTGCAAAGCCGCCCCGGTCTTCCTCACGCTTCAGTAGGGCAAAATTCTCCGGCGGCACTGAAATGACGTCTAGACCGCCGGAGCGAAACTGCAGCAGGGAGGCATCAGTCGATTCCACAATTTGCAGCACAAACTGATCGATATGGGGCCGGGGCTGATCCACGTCACTCCGCCAGTAGTGGGGATTACGCTCAAAGATCACCCGCTGTCCAGGGGTATAGCTCACCATGCGGTAGGGCCCGTTACCCACAATATCAGCCGGATTAGTGTCCGTTCCCCAGACCGACAGAAAGCGGGGGTTTCCGTCCATGTCCATCTCGTCCACCGTTGGCCCCAGCACATGCTCAGGCAAGATGGAAATTCCCCCCGCGTAGCGTAGAAATGGGGCAAAGGGTTCTGGGACTGCAAACTCGACCCGCCGCTCATCCAGCTTCGTAACGGTGGGAAACAGCCCCTCATCCCCGATCCGCAATATGTCGCTCACGCCGCTGGGAATGGCGGGGTTGAAGTAGATATCGTTGTAGGTAAATAGGATATCTTCAACGGTAAATGGCTCTCCATCGGACCAAGCCAAATCCTCCTGCAGCGTAAAGGTGATTCGCTTTTGGTCTGCCGAGATATCCATTGACTCGGCCAGGGCCAACTCTAGCTCCCCTGTTAGCCCATTCTCCCGCATCAGCCCTTCGTACAGCAGCCCAAAGATGGAGGTAGCCTCTTGGCTCACCACCGGGTTAAACGTTTTCGGGTCGCTGATTTCGCTGATCACCAAGCGGGGCACCTGCGCCGCCTCTGTCTGATACCAGCTGAGCTGGCAGCTGCCAGTGACAACCGCCAGGGTCAGACCTAGCGCGGCACAAAGCCATCGAGAGAGAAGCGATCGCAGCTTACGGCGGCTGGCGCTAGCGGGTCTGGACTGGAACCCTGGAGCAGGGGCCATAGGAGAATATCCTCGCAAATGGTTAGCAGATAACAGCGGGCCTCATAGACCAAAGTCGTCAAACAAAATTGCCAAGTTATTTTGACATAATGAAGACGAATTAGCCGGTTTGAACTATGCTGGGGCTTAGATTCTAGCGTGAGCACATGACCACAATGTGTCAACGGTGCGACAAGTAATGCGACAAGTATGGGGTCCAACGTGAATCAACCCAGCACCCACAACCAGTTCTCGCAGACTGATGGCTCGCTATCGGCCTCAGTCCCCCAGCGCGAGCCGTCTCAAACCGATCGTTCCCCTCAAGAGCTGGCTTCGGCGCTGAAGTCCACGCAGCAGCAGCTTGAGGCAGTCAGTCAGCAGAACCAGCAGCTCGTGCAGCATAATCAACAGCTGCAGATTGAGATTGAGCGCATTATGGCCAGTGCGTTGAATCTACACCACATTGTTCACGCTGGGCCTACGGCGGCCAATACCCCAGCTGCAAGTAGCAAGCCTGGCTCAGATAATACCTCATCTGATACCCCAGCTCCCCCATCTGCAGATCGCACTGCCACACCCGACGAGCAAACCACCGCTGTGGTGTTAGGCCACAAAACCTCGGGGCAATTAGACGCCCCACAGACGTCTGCCAGCCCCATTGGTATCGACGATGCTACGGAATACGATGCCGACGACATGTTTGCCGAACTCGATCGGCTGCTTGCAGATGATTTGTCGCCACAGCCACAGCAGCCATTGTTCCAAGAGGACAACAGCCTTCAAGCAGCATTAAGTCACGTCGACAGCCGTCATCGAGTTAATGGCTCGCGTCCAGATCAGCCCAAGCAACTCTCCCCCAAGCTGCCAACCAATCTTCGCCGCACCGTGGCTGCACCGCCCCAGCCAGCAGCATCGTCCGATGCAATTCCTCGCCGCTCAAATCTATGGCTGATTGTAGCGACCGTTGCCGTGATGCTGAGCTGCTTTGGGGCAGGCTTTTTGATCACGCTGCCGCTGCTGCAGTCCTCTGATCGCTAGCCCCAGCGATCGCATTCCTGCTGCGTAATCTGGTGCCGATAGCGAAACATATCCTCTAGTCGTGCTTTAACAAAGTGCTCTAGCATCCAGGCCGACACCGGTTGCCCTGGCAAGACAAAGGTAATCGCATCTGTAAGACGAGTGCTTCCATCCTCCGCCTCAAACTGGTGGCGGTGGACCCAGCGCTCTAGGGGGCCATCCACCTGCTCATCAATAAACAACCGATAGGGCTCACAGACCGTATGTCTAGCCAGCCACCGCACTGGAACGGGGCCAAGCCAAATCCGAAATTCGGTCTCTGCCCCCACGCCTAAGCCACCTTCTCGCCGCTTGATCTGAACCGGTTGCCAGGGGGGCGTGAGGATATCGAGGATGTCGAGACGTTCGTGAAACTGCCAGACAACCTCAATCGGTGCATTAATCAGCGTAGAGCGTTGGTAATGTAACTGCATCATCGGGCATATCAGCTCTGTAATAAGATCTATGGAGAAACCGATTAGCGATCGCCAGCTTGATTCTTATTCTAAAGGTACCGTTAGAAACAGTAATGCTTTGACATCACTGGGGCAGCAGTTTTAGAGAACTTCAGGCATGATGAAGAAGTCGAGTCACGATGGGGAACAGCAGGTGATATCTAAGCGGACCGTAACGCGTCTATGGTGGCTGTTGGGGGGAACTGCGATCGCCATCGCAGCACCTGTTGCCGCTCCAAAGCTAGCACGCCTGATTGCGCCAGCTGCTGCGCTGCTGAACTCTGTAGGCGAAGCTGGAGTCGATGCACTGCGGCTGCACCGCGATCCCCTCAACATTACCGGGGCCAAAATTGCCATCGGCCAAGTAGAAATTGGTCGCCCAGCCGTCTATCGCCTCGACAAAACGGACCCACAAGATCGCGCCGTACAAGTTAGGCGAGTGTTCATCCAGGATGGACCACCCACTGCAAATGAGCTAGTGGATGGCCATGCGGCCAACGTCGCTAGCGTTATGGTGAGCCAAGATAAGCAGCTGACTGGCGTAGCGCCTAACGCTCGGCTGTATTCTTCCGCTGTAGGAATGTTGCAGAACAGCGGCCAGCCCGAAGAGTGCCTCGCAGCCCAAACCGTCGCCCAGCAAAATGGCCAGGATGTCCGGGCCATAAACTTTAGCTTTGGGGAGTCCCTCTCCCGTGACCCTCGGCCAGAGGCGATGCTAGACGGCAATGCGCTGCTGACGCAATGTGTCGATTGGTCGTCGCTAGAGCATGACGTGCTGTATGTCATCGCTGGAAACCAGGGGCGGGGTGGCATTCCCATTCCCACCGATCTGTTTAACGGCATCACCGTGGCTAATTCGACTCAGGTAGATGGCATCTTTACAAAGGTTGACTTCACTAGCCTCAGCAGTGAGCCCGCCGTCATCGTGGGGCGGCGTGAGGAGCTAGAAAGCAACGTGGGATTGCGCCGATCCGTAAGTTTGGTGGCACCGGGTAGCAATATCCAGATGCTGAACCCAGATGGCAGTACGATTCGGGCCAGCGGCACTAGCTTCGCGGCTCCCCATGTAACGGCTACGGTTGCCCTCCTACAGGAGTACGGCGATCGCCAGCTGCGGCAAGATCGGGTAGATTGGAGCCTCGATTCCCGCAATCCTCAGGTCACCAAGGCAATTTTGCTCAACGCCGCTGACAAGCTGGAAGATGACGGCTCGGGGCAAACCCTTGATATGAGCCGCACCCTGCTTACCCACCGTAACCAAACCTGGCTAGACTCTGACGCTTACAGCGATGACACCCGGCCCCTCAGCGCTGAGTTGGGTACGGGCCACCTCAACGCTTACCGGGCCTACGAGCAGTTCAGCGCTGGACAGCAGGGTTCTGACACCCCCGTCTCGGGGCGCGGTTGGGACTACCGCAGCATCGCCGAAGATGATGATGATGGACCGACGTACCGGGACTACGTGATTGACGCGCCGCTGCAGGCGGATAGCTTTATCTCGGTGACCCTAACCTGGAACCGCAAGGTGACCCTTAACGACGCCAATGAGAATGATCAGTACGATGTGGGCGAGACATTCGAAGACCATGGCTTAAATGACCTCAACCTCTATTTGCTGCCTGCGGATGAAGATGACACTGATGACAGCGTTTGGCAGTCCGTTAGCTCGGTGGATAGCGTGGAGCATATCTTCCAGCGGATCCCGGAGACGGGGCGCTACAAGATTCGGGTGGAGTATGAGGATCAGGCAAATGATGCGGTGCAGCCCTATGGATTGGCCTGGTGGGCGGTGGAAAATTAGCTGACAAGGCCAGCCTTGCAGCGCCTTCCCCAAGCTCACCGTAATTCATGCGTCTTGAGATATAGCCGTCAGTTATCGCTAAGATTTATTTTATAAATCAGTTCTCAGCATGTCTAGGGCGATCGCGCTCGGACCTGCTTTTCTCTCACGGGAACAGCAAGTCCCGATTGCCGCACCATCACATAAATATCTCCGTAACGTACATCCATGACACAATTTCCCATCGGCGTTGGTATCGTTGGCACCGGCTTTGGCCAAAAAATTCACATCCCCGGCTTTCAGGCCCACCCCAAGACAAACCTCGCCGCCGTCTATCACCGAGACCTTGACACCGCTAAGGCGATCGCTGCAGAGCATGACATCCCCAAGGCTTATCAAACCGTCGAGGAGTTAGCCGCTGATCCCGATGTCCATGCTGTCAGCATCTCTACACCGCCATTTCTCCACCACGAGATGGGCCGTACCGTGATCAACAGCGGCAAACACTTGCTGATGGAAAAGCCAACGGCGCTGTCTGCCCAGGAGGCCGAAGACCTGCAAGCGTTGGCCGAGGCAAAGGGAATTGTGACCTGTCTTGACTTTGAGTTTCGCTACATCCCTGCTTGGCAGCGGCTGGCCGAGCTGTTAGAAGAAGACTTTGTCGGTCGCCCTCGCTTAGTCAAAATTGACTGGCTCGTTCCAGGCCGCGCCAACCCAGAGCGGCCCTGGAATTGGTATGCCCAAAAAGACCTCGGGGGCGGCATCTTGGGTGCCGTGGGGTCCCATACCCTCGACTACATTACCTGGCTGCTTGGTCCAACCAAGCGGCTATGCGGCTGCCTCAGCACTGGTGTCACTGAGCGACCTGATCCGAAGAACGACACCATCAAACCCGTAGACAGCGACGATACCTGTCAATTGATGCTAGAGCTTCAGGATGGGACGCCGGTTCATATTGCCCTTAGTGCAGCCACCTATGTCGGACGCGGGCATTGGGTAGAAGTTTACGGCGATCGGGGTACCCTAGTCCTTGGCAGTGACAACCTCAAGGACTATGTCCATGGCTTTCGCCTCTGGGCCGCAGAAGCAGGCCAACCGTTGGAAGAAATTGAAATCCCGTCGCGGCTGCGGTTCAGTAATGTCTACCCTGACGGACGGCTGGCTCCCTTCATCCGGGTAGTCGATCACTGGATGAATGACATTGCCCAAGGCCGCAGCACAGCACCGTCATTAGCAGAAGGCTTATATACGCAACGGCTCATGGATCTTGTCCATAAGTCTCATCAGGCCCAGCGATGGGTTGATGTCGATTGATGCCCTTGCCGCCTGGTCTCATGGCACTGTAACGTTAGGTTGCGTTGATATTAGATTGACCGCACTTGCGCTGTCTTAACATTCTTTACAGACTTCCCGCCCTTTCGCTAGCGGATGCGGTAGGGTACGGGAATAGACTCGGGAATACCCTACAGGGGTCAGAGAGCCCAGAGTAGGCAGCACTACACCACGTTGACGAGCAGTACGATGACGATTCAAGTTTGGCCTGGCTCTGCCATTAAACTAGGAGCCACATGGGACGGCAGTGGCGTCAATTTTGCCCTGTTTTCAGAAAACGCCACTTGGGTTGAGCTATGTCTCTTCAATGAGGCCGGGCAAGAGATGCGGATTCCGCTGCCCGAAGTCTACAATTTTGTTTGGCATGGCTATATTCCCGACCTCCAGCCCGGACAAGAGTACGGCTTTCGCGTCCATGGTCCCCATGCCCCTGAAGAGGGGCATCGCTTCAACCGCCACAAGCTGCTGATCGACCCCTATGCCAAGGCCCTGTCGGGGGATGTCCTCCATGGGGACGAGATCTACGGCTACGCCGAAGACCACCCCAAAGCCGATCTTTCCTTCTCTGACACTGACAACATCGACGTGATGCCGCGCTGTATCGTCGTCGATGAGGCGTTTGACTGGGACGGCGATCGCCTCCTGCGGCACCCTTGGGAAAAAACTATTGTCTACGAAGTCCATGTCAAAGGCTTCACGCAGCAGCATCCAGATATTCCGGTTGAGCTGCGGGGAACCTATGCTGGATTGGCCCATCCCGCAGCCATTACGCACCTCACTAACTTAGGCATCACCGCCGTTGAGCTACTGCCCGTTCACCACTTCAATGCCTACCCGGGTCACTTAGCGCAGGCCGACCTGCGCAACTACTGGGGCTACGACTCTCTCAACTTCTTTGCCCCCTATAGCGGCTACAGTGCCGATAAAACGCTAGGGGGACAGGTGCGAGAGTTTAAGGCCATGGTCAAGGCGCTGCATGCTGCTGGTATTGAGGTGATTTTAGATGTGGTATATAACCATACGGGGGAAGGGAGCCACCTGGGACCGACCCTTTCTCTTAAAGGGATTGATAACGCCACGTACTACCGTCTAATGGAGGATGATCCGCGCTATTACCGGGACTTCACCGGCTGCGGTAACTCCCTCAATGTGCGCCATCCCCAGGTGCTGAAGCTGATTATGGACAGCCTGCGCTACTGGGTGCTGCATATGCATGTGGACGGGTTCCGGTTTGACCTGGCATCGGCCCTAGCCCGAGAGCTGTATGACGTGGATAGCCTGGCCGCTTTCTTCGACATCATCCATCAAGATCCAGTGCTCTCCACCGTGAAGCTGATTGCGGAGCCCTGGGACTTGGGCGACGGAGGCTACCAGGTGGGACGCTTCCCGCTGCTGTGGTCCGAGTGGAACGGCAAGTACCGCGATACGATACGAGATTTTTGGCGCGGGGAGGGAGCTACCCTGGCG
>JBARYO010000573.1:0-1801 GCA_049647905.1 Elainellaceae cyanobacterium
ACCTATGGGCAGGTGCTCGAAAAGCTATGCCAGTACACGCAGCTGTTCAGCCGTGGCGTCACCCTTCGTCACTACGCTGCTGGTGACTGTGTTTACTGCGATTGCAATATTGTGGGCGGCTTCAAAAATTACCTGCTGGAGGAGCCTCGCCACCCGATTGAAAGTACGTTTGCAGCGCTGTTTACGGCCACTCGACAATTGACGGGCCACGCCCTTGATGCTCAAGCTGTATGGTTTCAGCATCCTTGCCCAACCGAGGTATCGGAGCATGAACGGATTTTTCAATCTCCAGTTCAATTTTCTCAACCTGCCAACCGCATTACCTTGGATGCCCACTGCCTAGATTGGCCAGTGCGGTCGGCCAATCCCAATTTACTTTCGGTGTTTGAAGCTCACGCCAGCGCAATGCTGATAGCTCAACAGTCCCAGAGTTATTCTCAACAGGTGATGACGGCGATCGCTCAGGCGCTACAGGGAGAGGTGCCAACTATCGAGGCCATAGCTCGCACTCTGATGACGAGCGTGCGCCAGCTCCAGCGAGAACTCCAAACCGACAACACCACTTACCAACAGCTGTTAGAGGAAACGCGCAAAGCGCTGGCCTTTCAATCCTTGAAGAATCCAGAAATTTCTATTCACGATGTCGCCTTTCTCCTAGGCTTCTCCGAACCAAGTGCGTTCCATCGGGCCTTCAAACGCTGGACCGGACAGACCCCTCGAATCTACCGCTTGAGTCAGCGCAATCAGGGTCAGTAGCCATAACGGCTTGAAGAAGTAGCTCGATCTCAAGCGAATCATGTAAGAGAATGATGCAATCGTTTAGGACGACAAACCCGACCGAGCAGCCAGTGGACACCATGTGATGCTTAGTTTGGCGAATAGCATTGCGACGGTGAGTATCGCTGCCGCCGCGTTTTACCGCCACGACCATCAAATACTCCCCATCTAGACTGATGACAACAATATCGGGCTGAGCAGCTGGGGCACCTTCATGATCGCACTTCAGCACCGCCTTTCGACTCCCTCTGTCCCAACTAACAAAGGGCATTGCAGGGATGCGGCAACGGGACGCGCGGCGTACAACTATCTCATCTGTAGCCGGATCAGGGGCCGCATAGAACGATAGGCTAGTGCCATAGCGATCGCCACTACGGCATAACAACGCAATCTGCTAGACACCTATGACTGCCTACCCGCGCGACCTAATCGGCTACGGCCAAGCCCCACCCCATCCCCACTGGCTAGGGGACGCTCGCATTGCCCTCCAGTTTGTGATCAACTACGAAGAAGGCGGCGAAAATTGCATCCTCCATGGCGATGCCGCCTCAGAAGCCTTCCTCTCAGAAATCATCGGCGCACAGCCGCTGCTGGGGGTGCGCAACCTCAACATGGAATCGATCTACGAATATGGCAGTCGGGCCGGGTTTTGGCGGCTGCATCGGCTGTTTACTCAGCGTCAGCTCCCTGTAACGGTCTATGCCGTAGCCATGGCCCTAGATCGCAACAGTGAGGCCGCCGCCGCTATGGTAGAAGCGGGATGGGAGGTGGCCAGCCACGGCTACCGCTGGATTGACTACCAATATGTGAGCGAAGCCGTCGAGCGAGAGCATATCCGCACTGCCATCGACCTCCACACCCAGGCTACAGGCAGCCGTCCCCTCGGCTTTTACCAGGGCCGCCTCGGCCCCAATACCCGACGTCTAGTAGTAGAAGAGGGCGGATTTCTCTACGATGCTGACAGCTACGCCGATGACTTGCCCTACTGGACGTACGACTGCGATCGCCCCCATTTGGTCATCCC
>JBARYO010000574.1:0-1521 GCA_049647905.1 Elainellaceae cyanobacterium
AGGTAAACACACAGAGATTATTTTTGTTGAAGGGCATTCATCAGATGAAACATGGGCTGAGATCTTAAGAACCCAGAAAAAGTATGGCAGCCACTATGATATTCAGGCTTATCAGCAGACCGGGAAAGGCAAAGGTAATGCTGTTCGACTCGGCTTCGAGAAAGCGTCTGGAGATGTTCTCATAATTCTAGATTCGGACCTAACCGTCAAGCCTGAAGATTTGACGTATTTCTTTGATGCTATTGCCTCAAAAAAATGCGAAATGGCAAATGGATGTCGTCTAGTCTACCCCATTCCGTCAGAGTCAATGCCGTGGCTCAATCGCCTAGCCAATCGGTTTTTCGCATGGCTACTATCCTATCTTCTAAATACCAAAATAAAAGACTCACTATGTGGAACAAAAGCAATATCTAAGGAAAACTACCAGAAGATTCAGTCAAATCGATCGTATTTTGGCGACTTTGACCCATTCGGTGATTTCGATCTCCTTTTTGGAGCAGCCAAATTGAGTTTAAAGATAAAGGATGTTCCTGTTCGATATGTTCCCCGGACCTACGGCCAGTCAAATATTCAGCATTTCAAAGAAGGTTTAACATTGATGCGCATGTGCCTCTACGCGGCCCAAAAAATTAAGTTCATATAATTCGTTATATCCATGGGGCAGCATGGCAGACATATTAAAGTATTTGAGGCTTCCTGAAGCGTCGCGCCTTAGTAATCTGGATAATCCTGAGAATATACGGGTATTGAGGCACATCATCCGTCGTAAACCATTTCTTTACAAAACCTATCTTAGGTTCTACAGGGATCTATTAGCCCATGCAGAAAATACGCCATTGGATGGCCTATTGGTTGAGCTTGGCAGCGGCGCGGGATTTATCAAGTCTCTCAACCCCTCTGTTGTAACGTCAGATATTTTACCTTACGACGGTGTGGATCAGGTGTTTTCGGCCCTCGACATGCCATTTGACAACAACAGCGTAAGCGCTATTGTTATGATTGATGTGCTTCACCACATCAAAGATTCTCGTCAATTCTTCGACGAAGTTTATCGCTGCCTAAAGCCCAATGGGAAGCTGGTTATGATTGAACCTGCCAACACAGCTTGGTCGCGGTTCATCTACAAACGATTTCACCATGAGCCTTTTGATACAACTGGGGGGTGGGGCTTTAAAGATGGTGGACCGTTGTCAGGGGCTAATATGGCCATTCCTTGGATAGTATTCCATCGGGATCGGCGTATATTCGAACGGGACTTTCCGAACCTTAATATTGCCAGTATAAGCTTTCATACTCCCCTACTCTATTTACTAAGCGGTGGTGTGTCCATTAAACAGTTACTACCCTCTTGGACCTATTCTAATATACGATTTGTTGAGTCTATTTTGTCACCTCTGAGCGACAAACTGGGATTGTTTACGACTATTGAAATCGTTAAGCAATGAAATGCTATAAGTAGGTTGCCTCGTAAACATCGAGGTATGCCAAGAAATGTTAAGCGGTTATGACACTGACATAGGA
>JBARYO010000575.1:0-4621 GCA_049647905.1 Elainellaceae cyanobacterium
AAACAGCTGTACGCTGGCCTCTAGATTCCCTTGGAGCCGGAGAATTTGCGCTTTGAGGTAGAACAAGTCAGGATTGTTGGGTGC
Organism: Elainellaceae cyanobacterium; assembly: GCA_049647905.1. Taxonomy (GTDB): domain Bacteria; phylum Cyanobacteriota; class Cyanobacteriia; order CAKZMO01; family CAKZMO01; genus JBCCAG01. The sequence goes on from JBARYO010000575.1 coordinate 85, forward strand.
TTGCTGTAGCGCCTGATCCACAGCGGCGATCGCTTGATCGTACTGGTCTAAATCTCGGTAGGCGATCGCCAGCCCTCGGCTCACGAGATAATCGGGGGCACCATAGCGGCTAAACTTTTCGACGGCTTCGTCTGGGCTAGAAAAGGGCAAATTCACAGCCAGAATAAGATCCATGTAACCCCGAATTAAGTTGAGTTCTGGGTCATTGGGATCGATTTCAGCCGCTTTGTCAAAGTGATCGAACACCAGGCGCAGCTTGCTGAGCACCAGCGGCGTTGCTCTGACGGCATCTTGGGTGGATAGGGCGTGGGCACCTTCCATGAAGTGACCCACAGCACTGTAGAGATGGCCTCGTAGGGGATCCTGCTCAAGCATCTGGGCCGCGCTGCTGAGGGTTTGCTCCGCTTCGACATCAAGGCTGCTCCAATCCCCACTAAGGTAGGCCAGGGTAGCCTGCATGGCATGGGTAATGGGTTCGCTTTCGCTGGCGTCCTGCAGCAGTGCATCCGCTTGCCGGTAGTCGCCCGCCTTAAAAATAGCGTCGAACGCAGCCTCTACGGTTGGGTCAAAGGGGCGCGGGTCGGTGGCGCGAAACGGGTCAGCGATCGCAGGTAGAGCGGCAGTGGCAACTAGAGCAGCGGTACTTGCCGCTAGGGTTAGCTGTCGGACCCATTGCGTTAGGGAATGCGGCATAGACATTTTCGACATAGGAGTATTGAGTAATATTGGTTGGCTAACAGGTTTGGCTAACAGGTTTGGCTAGATCATTACGAACTGATCAGCAATGATACGGTTGTGATTGGCGATCGCCGTAAAATTTGACCTGCGGTATTGCAAGTACAGAAGTACGGCCAGAACAATACCGCTACTGCGACCCCAGTTTAAGCTTTAATTTTAAGGCGCGATTCTGGCGATACAGGGCTGGCAGCAGCCACCTTGTCAAACTGACCGCCCTAATGCGATGACCCAATTACGCTGGATTTTGGATAGGCTGGTAACTGGTTGGCCCAGGAGGTCAGATTGCGCCTCTTTGTGATGGTCAAACACCGCTGTTTTGAATGGTCTGGCTTGAATGCTCTATCTCGACAATCTGGTTTATCACCCGGCCATAGCGGCAGAACCCATTTTACACAACATTAATCTAGAGCTTGCGCCCCAGCAGCTGGGCCTCATTATTGGACCCAGCGGTTCGGGGAAAAGCACGCTCCTGGAAATCTTAGCGGGTCTGGCCTCGCCCACCTCCGGCACCGTTCGCTGGCGAAATCAGGCTCTGACAACCGGTGAACTCCAGCAGCTGGGCGGACTGGTCTTCCAATTTCCGGAACGGTTCTTCTGCGGCAGTACGATTCTCCATGAACTGCGGCTGGGCCACCCTGAACTCAGCACCGATAAAATCTCCGCCGTGCTCGGGTCGGTTGGTTTAGAGCATCTCTCCCACAACACGGCACCCCAATCCCTCAGCGGCGGACAACAGCGCCGTCTTTCCTTAGCTGTCCAGCTCGTACGGCAGCCTTACCTGCTGATGCTTGATGAGCCGACCGCCGGCTTAGACTGGTCTATGCGTCAGCAGCTGATACAGCTCTTGATCCAGCTCAAGCAGCAGTGGAGCCTGCTCGTGGTGACCCACGATGCCGCTGAACTAATCGCCATTGCCGATCGCGCTTGGACCCTTGATCACGGTACGCTGACCCTTGCTAACCTCGACACTTTGCGCCATGGCCTCCAACGTACCGCATGACCGGACCTTGTCCCTGCCATCAGAGCTACCTCCTGCTCCAGAGCTCCCGGCTACCTGGTCCGATGCCCTCGGCTGGGCTCCATCGGCAATCCAGCAGCAGCAGTTTCAGCGGCTGTATGAGCTTGTCCTGTGGGGAAACCAGCAGATGAACCTGACCCGAGTCACAGCACCGGATGCCTTTTGGGAAAAGCATCTGTGGGACTCTCTCAGAGGCATTCAGCCGTTTCTAGACAACCATGACGCGCCCCATCCTGATTCGCCCTCTGATTCACAGCGGGCCATCGACATCGGCACTGGTGCGGGTTTTCCTGGCCTACCCATGGCCATTGCCTGTCCCGACTGGCATGTGACGCTACTGGACTCGACCCAAAAGAAGGTCGCCTTTGTCACTGAAATGCTGCAAGCGCTGAACATTGAGAATGCCACCCCGCTAGTGGCTCGGGCTGAAGCAGTGGGCCGCGACCCCCAGCATCGTCAACGCTACGATCTAGCCTTGGTGCGTGCGGTAGGGCCCGTCGCGGTGTGCGCGGAATATGCGCTGCCGCTGCTGACGCTGGGTGGAAAGGCGGTGCTATATCGGGGACAGTGGTCGCCGGAAGAAACGGCGCAGCTTACACCCGTGGTGGAGCAGTTAGGCGGTAAAATTCAGCAGGTGGATGGATTTACGACGCCCCTAACCCAAGGCGATCGCCACTGCATTATTGTAGAAAAGGTCACAGCGACGCCGCTCCAGTTTCCCCGTGATGTGGGGGTTCCCGCCAAGCATCCGCTGCTACTACCGTCCCGAGACCTCACTCCAAGCCCTCGCTCCAAACCCTCACCATAAAATCCGTCCTAGACTATTTACTCAACAGCGCCCGAAACAACAGCGCCCAAAACCTGTAGTTATTCCCCCTTGCCCCCTACAGACCGAGCTGGTCCCGCCATGTCCCAATTCTGCCCCAAAGGACACGATAACCTTGACCACAGCCAGTTCTGCTCGACATGTGGCACACCGCTGCCGGCAGCTCAGGACGTTTCCCCGGCGTCAGGAACCATCATCGGCTCTCGCTATCGTCTCCAGTATCAGCTTGGTGAGGGCGGGTTCGGGCGGACATACCTAGCCAAAGATACCCACCGCTTCAGCGAGCTTTGCGTGCTGAAGGAGTTTTCGCCCTACGTCGATGGCGATGAGGCGCTTCGCAAAGCTGAGGTGCTATTCGAACGGGAAGCTGGCGTCCTCTATCAACTGCAGCACCCGCAAATTCCGACGTTTCGGGAGCTGCTGCGGGCCAACTTTGAGCGGCGGGAGCGGCTGTTCCTGGTGCAAGACTATGTCGATGGCCAGACCTACCAAGCCCTTCTTGATGAGCGGCAGGAGCAGGGGCAGACGTTCACCGAGGCGGAGGTGAATCAATTTTTGCTCGATATTTTGCCGGTGCTGGAATATATCCATAGCGTCAACGTGATTCACCGGGATATCTCGCCAGACAATCTCATGATGCGAGCGGGAGATGGGCTCCCAGTTTTAATTGATTTTGGTGGCGTCAAGCAAGTGGCAACGGCGGTGTCGCATCCAGCATCCGTCACCCTGGTGGGCAAAGTAGGGTTTGCCCCCTATGAGCAAATCCAACGCGGCCAAACCTATCCCCATAGTGACCTGTACGCCCTAGCGGCGACGGCCCTCGTGCTGCTGACTGGTGAGCCTGCGCAAACGCTGATCAATGGATCGTCTAGCACCTGGCTCCAGCAGGTTTCCTTGTCCCCTCGTCTCGCGGTCACCCTAGAAAAAATGCTGGCCCCCGATCCCCGCGATCGCTTTCAAACCGCCAAGCAGGTGCGTGTTGCTCTCAGCCCAGTGAGTGACAGCGGGGCCCGCTACCGCTACGCCAATGCCTCGTCTCCCAGATCTGGACAGCCACCATCTGGGCAATCACTACCCGCTGCCCTACCGACGCCGTCCGGGGCCGCGCCGTCCGGGGCCGAATCGCGGGGCTGGAGGGGCCTGATGATTGCGCTATTCACTATCATCATTGCAGGGTTCGGGGGCTGGGTTGGCTATCGACTTCTGCCCGATCACATCACCCAGACGGGGGAGTCTCCGTCAGGAACCGGGGAGCAAGGACGTCGGGAAGCGCTGGAGGCAAGACGCAGTGAGTTAGGCATCGATTCCAGATTTCTGATTGCCATCACGGACAGCACCTTTTACGAGCGCTATCCGAACCAGGAAGGGCGGGTGCTTACAGACTCCCCCGACGATGCTGAATGGCGCGATCGTTGGGATGCGATCGCGGAGGAGTGGCTGACGCTGCTAGAAATCAACCTCAGTCCCCAGGCCCGTCAGGGTCTAGGGAGCTATGCCGCCGCCGATCTAGAGCGCTGGACCCAGTCTGCCAACGATCTATTCGTGGGCCGGAACGCGCTCAATGACCTCACGGACGCGGCATTCTTCCATCTCTTTCCCCAGCAGCGTAGCCAATCTGTTTTCGATCAGCCCATTGGCCAAATCTGGTACGGCACTGCCCTTGATCAGCTGGCGGCAATGCAGTCGCGATCGACGCTGTCAACCCTCAGCTTTTCTGAGGGCAGCTATCGGCAAGAAGTCAGCGGTCTGTTGGCCCCTGGGACTGGTCAGATCTACATCATGGAGCTATCGGCGGGCCAGTTTCTGCGCCTCAACTTACAAGCCTCTCAGGGGCAGACGCGGCTGTCCTTGTATTTGCCGAGCCCCACCGACAAGCAGCCAGCGCTGCTGGAGCGATCGCGACAGCGCACCTGGTCTGGAAAACTTACTCAGTCCGGGTTTTACGAGGTGGTTAT
>JBARYO010000576.1:0-2425 GCA_049647905.1 Elainellaceae cyanobacterium
GAATTCCACCAACGTGGCTCGACATTGCGGGTAATCCAAAGGCAGCCGCTTCGCAGAGTACGATTGGCGAGCAGTCAGCACGGGTCGGGAATAGAAAAAAGTGTGCGTTGAGAAAAATGCTGTAGAGGCGATCGCGCTCTTTCTGAATATTCTTGTTGAGAAATGGAATGACAGTTAGCCGACTCTGGTCAACTTGGGCCAAGGCATCATCGGGAGGAATGCAGCCGATCATCGTTAGCTCGGCATCAACACCCAAGGAAAGAAGCTTGAGCAGAGACTCAAACGCTAGATTACCGCCTTTACGCTGCCAATCTTTCCCGATGAATAGTAGGCGACAGCACGATGAAGCAAAACGGTTACGGATATGATCCCTCTCAGGTGCAAAATCCAAATTAGCGCCAAACGGAACAACACTAACGTGGCGTGGATCAGCGCCGTAATCGTTGACGGCAGAGTCTGCCGACCAACGTGACGGATAGATAAGACGGCTTGCCTTTGCAATAACCTGCTTCTCAGTATCGGCAGCGCTGATGAAGTCGGCTTCGCTCCCGTAAATTTTGTAATAGTCGTTGTGTATCAGCTTTGGCGTAGCATCAGACGAAAAAACAATGGGGATATTGGTCTTAACCAGGCTGACCTCTTGAGATGCCACCGGTGCGAAAATAACGTCGCAAGGCCGAGTATCTAAAGCACCTTGAACTCGGCGTTTAAATTTCGCTAGCTTAGATGCGTCTTCTTGGGCGCTAGAGCGAACCTTACTAACAGCGCGGTTGACAACCTTAGTCAGCAGGCTCGATGATTGGGGCGGATTGAGATCGACAAGGTCTAGTCCTTCTGTCTTCAGCGCATGATACATATAGTATAGCGTTCCGGAAAATGTGTTCTTATCCAAATAGTTTTGCTGAGATAAGAATCCAACTCTAATATGTTTTTCCATAGTTTCTTTGACCGCAAATAGTCAGCAGATCGAGTAATTATAGTGAGTCAGATAATAATCTTTGATAGCATCGTTAATGCATTATCTGCCAAGATTGAAAACAAAGCTGTTTCTTAGAAAATCCAAGAAGAACTTTGGTGGATCAACGTGAGGCTTATTTTGAATAACGCGGCGTATGCTCCAAAGGCTGTATCCAAACATCCAAGCATAGTCAGCTAGACCAGCGTAAAGCCTGCCGTAATTCTTTCTAAAATAGCGGCGTCTTGAGTCGAACCAGTATTGAGGTCTGCGCTTCGGTGGTTGTTTGACATTCGTTACCCCTGAGCTTTGACCCACTAGGTGAACGACCCGGCTCTCAGGCACATACCAGCAGGGCCATCCGGCTCGGTTAGCTGCGAGGCAAAAATCCACTTCCTCATAGTACATAAAGTAGCTATCGTCCATTAAGCCGACGTCATCAAACACCTCTCGCCGAATCATCATGCTTGCCCCTGCGAGCCAGTCTGTTTTGCAGCTGTGGTCAACAATTGGCGGCGCGACAACCCACTTTGACAGCAGTTTACTGACCAATCCCAACCGCAGACCTGAGTCCAGTTCACTAAAAACGGTGTGAAATCGAAACGCGGAGCGCTGGGGTGTTCCATCGGGATCTTCAAGTCGGCTCCCCGCAATGCCAACGTCTTTGTGCGCGTCCATAAAGTCGACCAATGTCTTCAGTCCGCCAGGACGCACCACCGTATCGGGATTGAGCAACCAGATGTAGTCTGGAGGATTTTCCGTAGCAAGGCTTTCGGCAATAACGGCGTTGTTTCCGTAAGCAAACCCACCGTTTTTGCTCAACGGCACAAATTTTACCCAGCTGTGCCACCCTTCGCTATCTATGGCTGCAGAGATGACATCAACAGAGTCATCTCCAGAGAGGTTATCCGACACAACAACTTGAACATCCGGAACGCGCTGAACCTCGCCTACAAGCGATCGCAAGCAATCAACAGTGAGATGAGGAGTTCGGTAGTTTACGATAACAACAAGTATCATTTTCAGTCCGAAGTAGAATAGTTGACATTAGAGACGAGAAACATGTCGGAAGAATGCGCTGTTGAGCCAAATACATGTTAGGTCTGCTGCGAATAGGCTTCAGACGGTAACGCTGGCTTCCTCAACGCTTTAGGTTGCTTTGACGGCGCTGCGACAGGGTGCAATGCGATTCCCGCTAGACCACCGCAGGCCAAAATATATATTGGATTGAGCATTGCGTTCAGGAGACAGTCGATGGTGTACATCATCACCGCCATGGACAGTGCAGCAAGGGGTGCATATTCTGGTTTCTGCCAAAGCTTTGGTGGGCATCGCCATGTCAACACCAGCAGGGGAGGAAGAAGAAATATAGACATCATGCTTGCTAAACCAACAATGCCCTTCTCCCCATACTCGATAATCCACAAACTGTCAGGAACGGTCTCCAGCCTTCCCTCATCATCGTAAACC
>JBARYO010000577.1:0-2946 GCA_049647905.1 Elainellaceae cyanobacterium
AACCCAACCCGCACCGGTATTTTAGATGTGCTACAGCGCATGAATGCCAACATCACATTAGAAAACCCCCGCACTGTGACGGGTGAGCCCGTCGCCGACCTGCATGTGACCCATTCAGCCCTAACAGGCTGCACTATTGAGGGTGACCTGATTCCCAAACTGATTGACGAAATCCCAATTCTGGCTGTAGCCGCTGCCTTTGCGAAGGGGGCTACCACGATTCGCGACGCAGCCGAATTGCGGGTCAAAGAGAGCGATCGCATCGCGGTGATGGCGAGTGAGCTATCCCGGCTGGGTGCGGCGATTACTGAGCGGCACGATGGCCTCGAAATTGTGGGGGGGCGACCTCTCACGGGCGGCTCAGTAGACAGCTACACCGATCACCGCATTGCCATGAGTTTGGCGATCGCTGCCTTAAATGCGTCGGGTGCGACCACAATTCATCGGGCTGAAGCAGCCTCGATCTCCTACCCGGATTTTGTCCCCACGTTGGTCAATATTTGTACGTAATCCTCCGCGATCGCGCAATATCTAAGGCAAGGACAACCATGGGTTATACATTACGAGATGGGCACAATAGCTCAGTGCAATATGCAATCGCTTCCCCAAACGTCAAGAGGTCTAAGTGCGGCCAGTAAAAAGGCAAGGGTGTATTAACGTCGCAGCAACAAAAGCTGCAGTTGGTCTGATTTCTCACGATAAGGAAAAGTCGTTGACTCCATGGCAGAAGCTTAGAAACGCATATCTTAACCTCTCGACGTACGCTGATCTCAGCCCAGATCTATCTTGTCGACAACAGGTCTGCCAAGCGCTGAAGTCCCGTCCATTGCTCAACCGCCACGACTGGTGCCATACGCTGTGGTCTGGGGCTTACTCAGCAAAGATTCTCGCATTTGTTTACGATTACCTGCCGCAGTATAGTGGCCTGACGGCAGGGACGCTGCGCCCCGATGACCACCTGGAAGCAGACTTAAGCTGGCCCCACATCTGCGGATTTGATTGGGATGCTGAGCTATGTGACGACTTTCAAAAGATGTTCGGATATGATATCTCAGACCATCTCATCGGCGCGCCGCTCAATACCTTGGAAGACTTAGTCATCTGCCTCCACCAGCAGACTCCCCATTAATCCGCCGCCGCTGTTAACAGCAGCCATTGCTCAATGCCATCGGCCAACGCTTCCACTAAGGCCGTTTGCGCCACAGGATCAACGATCCACTCAAATTCGTCGGGGTTGATCATAAACCCCAGCTCTAGCAGCACCGACGGCGCGATCGCCGGGCGGGTGAGGGCCAAGTTGTTCCAATACACGCCGTAGGACGGGCGGTCCAGCGCCTCTACTAAGTAATTGTGGAGGAACACCGCCAAGTCATGGGCCTGGGCGTGATACCAAAACGTGCCGATTCCCGCTGTGGCCTCCGCATCACCGTCATCCGGTAGCGCATTGTAGTGCAGGCTCAAGGCAATGGTAGGCTCTATCGCCTCAATCATGGCCACGCGATCGCTGGGAAATAGATCCTCGTCACCGTCACGGGTCATATGGACCGTGCTCCCCCGCGCCTCCAAAACATCCCGCAGCTGCCGCGCCACAGTCAGAGTAACGTCCTTTTCTGGCAGACCAGTCGGTCCCCGAGATCCCAAATCTTCAGCGCTGCCGTGGCCTGGATCGAGCAAAATTGATGCCCCTGCCAAGCCTGCTTCTGGTTCTATGTCAGGGGGATGCCGTAGAGCCAGCACGAGGGTATTTCCCTCATAGCGAAGCTCGTAGCCCCAGGCTTGAGCCGTTTTGAGGCTGAGGTGATACTGTACTTTGCCGGGAGCGGGCTGGGTCCAATCGAGCCGCTCAATTACAGGACCATCATCTAGGCGAATGGTGTCCGTTTGGGCTGTGGTGTTGTGCAGGGTCAGGGTCAGGCCGCCCGCCCGCTGGTCAACCGAGACGGGCACGGGCACCTGGAGCGGAAACCGAATCTCGGTGCGATCGCTCAGCTCCTGTCCCAGCACCCCACGAATCAGCGATCGCGGCGACACGACTCCAGTCTCGACGTCCACGTCAGAGGCGCGAATCCAAGCGCCATAGTCCAGTCGCCACCAGTCCCCCTCTTGCCCCGTCACCATAGCTTGCGTCCCGGTGGGCAACGGCGTCAGCCGGGAATAGGTTGTGCTCGGTCCGGTGCGGGCTGTCCCCGATGGCGCAGTAACAGTAGCAATCTGGACGGGGGTGCTGGCCAGGACGTCAACGCTGCCAAAGGCGGTTTGCTCGATGGTCTGCCCGTCCATCTCCAGTCGATAGCGGGGCTGCCCTAAATCGCCCTCCTGCTCCAGCAGGATGCATCCGCCGTAGGCTGTTTGTGTCCCTAGGGGGTCAACCAAGCCCGTCAGTACCGCTGAGTTGGGGGGGAGCTGAGTGATACGTTGAGGGCTCAGGGTGACGGTCTGGCCCTGGAGCGTTGCAGTGACAGTCCCCCCCGTCGGGGCGATCGCCTCAAAACAAAAAGGCTCCCCCCCCTGGCGCGCCACATCCACAGCTGGGGCAAGGCTTCCATCCCCAAACGCCGGTCCTTCCGGCAGCGGTGGAATCGCGGCGTTGCGCGTGATCACAATCGTCTGGGTCTCGTTGCCAGCTCGGATTGCGAAGCGGTTTTCGCCTAGCGTCAAAGGGAACGATGGGGCAAAATGGCCAGCATTACTCTGGGGGACAGGCTGACCATTGATGGTCAGCCCTGGCGTCGGTGCCGTGCCGATGAAAAAAATCTGCTCGGCTGTGGTCTCATGGCCGTCAGGAGGGTATACCACCCTTAAGCTGGGTTCGTCAGCGTAGGCCAAGGTCGGGACAGCGGATCCCATCAGCACTGCCGCACCGCCGCAAAACAGTCTTCTCATCTTAAAAACCGATCCAATGCCGCTTTAAGTGCCGCAATTTCCTCGTCAATCGCCCCCTTTTCT
>JBARYO010000578.1:0-1678 GCA_049647905.1 Elainellaceae cyanobacterium
TCAGCACTAAGCCACTACCATCGCGCCACTCGCTATAGGTAGCCGCCCTACAGTCCGGCCAAAACCCCTTCACCCCAAAAGAGCGGCGCTGCTGATTTTGGGTATACGTTTTGCCCCCACTTGCTCCTTGGTACCAAGTGCGCTATTCTCTCATCCTAGAGCTGTTCAATTTTTAGCTCTATTTCCCCAAAAATTTGGTCAACAGCGGGCGCGACCGTCACCACGAATGACGACCGCGCCCTAGCCCGCGACAGATCCAGCCTGTCTTGGACTTTTGCAATTGTAGTCAATTCGCAGAAGGCCATCCTAGACAAGCCATAGTCCGGGATGGCCAAGTTTTTGGTTTCCTTCACCCAATGGAGAAAACCCATGACGTTTCTATACCCCGATCAGCCGTCTCAACCCGAGGCGGCACCGAACCTGCTGACCACCCCACCCCGCACCTACGACGGCGAAATCATCCGCCACATCGTCATCGGCTCCCCAGAAGCCGTCCGCGACGCGATCTATGTTCTGCACAACAAGCGCTACGCCGATCAGGCCCTCTGGACCAAGCTGATCCCCATCGGTGAAGCGGGTGTGCGGATTACGCCGAACGAAGGCCAAGTGCTCAGCTACCTGATGCGACCGCGTTCGTTAGACGTACCCACAGGGTAATCGCTCGGCGTATCCGAAGGCTAACCCATGCCATAGCCAAGGGGGCACCTGCCCCCGAGATTTTCCTAGCGGACAGCGCTATCCCTTCCCTACAGCGCTGCCGGTTCCTGCCCCGACACCACCGGAGCCGTATTGCTCAGCTTCAGCCCAGGGTGGTCCCCCTCCACCTGGCGGCAGTTCCACTCGTTGCGGAACAGCAGCACCGGGCGACCCCAGCTATCTTTTACCGTAGCGGTGTTAAACAGCCGCCCCGCCTTCTCCAGCGCCTCCCAGCCCCCGGTCACCCAGCGGGCCACGGTGTAGGGCAGCATCTCCGTCAGGGTCTCCACCCCATACTCATTCTCTAGGCGGAACTGCACCACCTCAAACTGCAGCTGCCCCACCGCCGCCAAAATCGGGTCCCGCTTTGACTCATCAACGGAATACATAATTTGCACCGCCCCCTCCTCCCGCAGCTCATTCACCCCTTTGCGGAACTGCTTGAACTTAGAGGGGTTGGGGTTGCGCAAAAAGGCAAACAGCTCCGGCGAGAAACAGGGAATACCGGCGAACTCTAGCTGCTCCCCCTGGTAAATGGTGTCGCCGATGGCAAACACGCCGGGGTTATTGAGGCCAATCACATCGCCGGGGTATGCCTCAGAAAGCGACTCGCGCCCCTGGCCAAACAGCTTTTGCGGGTGAGATAGCCGCACTGACTTGCCCGTACGGGCGTGGCTCACCACCATGTCTTTCTCAAACTTGCCGGAGCACACCCGAATAAACGCCACGCGATCGCGGTGCTTGGGGTCCATGTTGGCCTGCAGCTTAAACACAAAGCCCGTGAACTCGTCATGGGTGGGGGAAATTTCGCCCTGGGTGCTGCTGTGGGACGTGGGCTTGAGGCCGTAGTCCAAGAACGACTCCAAAAACAGCTCCACCCCAAAGTTGGTCATGGCGCTGCCGAAGAACACCGGCGTCATTTTGCCCTGATGCACCAGATCCAAGTCCAGCTCCGGGGCCACCTCGTCCAGCAGCTCAATGT
>JBARYO010000579.1:0-1930 GCA_049647905.1 Elainellaceae cyanobacterium
GCAGGAACAGCTTGATTCAATCACCATAGGCAGCACACAAGCTGCTCTAACAATCAGCGGTTTGAAAGAAATTCCGCTGTTAGTTCCACCACCATCTGTAATAGCCAATTTAGAGCTTGAGCTAACACGCCTATACAGGAAGGTAGACTTCAATCAGACTCGGATCCGTACTCTCGAAAAGCTCCGCGACACTCTACTTCCTAAACTCATGAGTGGCGAAGTCCGAGTAGATTTAAAGTAACCCGACAACTGAACCGGACTACTCAGGCATAAGCACCAGAAGCGCGATCGCCTCACTCAACCGAGTAAAATGCTTAGGATTCAGTGTTAGCAGCCTATCGACACCTGCTTTCAGCGCAGCCTGAGCAATCAGAGCATCGAAAATGCCGCCGCCTGGAAGATTAAGTTCTGACATTTGTGCGATCGCCGCCCGATAGTTTGCAGGTTCTAGCAAAACCGCTTCTAGATACTGCAACTGATGATCAATCAACAGCCTGACATCCTGCGGTGACATACGAGGCTTACTAGGCATCCGGGTCAGCACAGAATAGATTTCCGCCAAACTATGAGTAGAAAGATATCCTTGAACCTGATCTGTTCTAGCCGCCTGCAACTGAGCAAAGCAAGGAGCATGTCTAGGGTGCTGAGGCAGCGAAGCCGCAACAATAACAGAGGTGTCAAATAAAACCTTCACAGTCCTAGCTCGTCCCAGCTCCTACCCCGGCCTTCCTCAAGCAGCGCATCAAAATCAACCCGATCTAACGGCTCCGTATCAAATACCAAAACACCATCCTGTTCTCTAAGCCGCGACTCAGCCGCACCGCCATCTATCGCTGTATCCATCAATAAATCGACCTGCGCTTTAATCGAGTTGATTTTATCTATCACGGCCTGTAAGACAAACTGCTCCAGCGACAGCCCTTGCCGTCTAGCCAATTTTTCAGCTTCTTCTTGCAACTCAGGCGATAAGTCCATAGCGCTGTCTAATATCCACCGACCCATTCATTCTAGCCCGGTCATCCCAATGTAAATTTGTGAGAAAGCCACAGGCTAGCTATAGCAAGAACCCGTGACCTAGCAGCCAAACCCCACACGAGATCATTGCTTCCAGGCTACAAGTTGGGTATCCAGAGCAATATAAGCCTACCGAGCCACGCGCCCTCATGTCCGGCAACCTCAACGAATCCGCCATCGAAACCCTTGCCATAGACCTATTCAAGCGCCAAGGCTACAGCTATATCTATGGCCCTGACATCGCCCCAGACGGCCCCACGCCCGAGCGAAGCCGCTACGAAGATGTCATCCTCACCGCTCGCCTAGAGCAAGCCCTACGCCGCATCAATCCCACCGTCGGCCCCGACCAGCTACAGGCCGCTCTCAAAGACATCCAGCGCATCCAATCCCCCGACCTACTCACCAATAACGAAACCTTCCATCGTCTCCTCACCGAAGGCGTCAACGTCCCCTACCAAGACAGCGGCAACGAACGCGGCGAACTGGTCTGGCCCATCGACTTCGCTAACCCCGACAACAACGACTTCGTAGTCGCCAACCAGTTCACCGTCATCGAAAACAACAAAGAAAAGCGCCCCGACCTGGTGCTATTCATCAACGGCCTCCCCCTCGTCGTCATCGAACTCAAAAACGCCACCGACGAAAACGCCACCCTCAAATCCGCCTACCAGCAGCTCGAAACCTACAAAGCCACCATCCCCAGCCTCTTCACCTCCAACGCCATCCTGATCATCTCCGATGGCCTAGAAGCCCGCGCCGGTTCCCTCTCTGCAGGCTTCAGCCGCTTCATGGCCTGGAAAACCGCCGACGGCAAAACCCAAGCCTCCCCCCCAGCCTCACACCTAGTCAGCCAGCTCGAAACCCTGATCGCAGGCATGTTGAACAAAGCCACCCTGCTAGATCTCATCCGTCACTT
>JBARYO010000580.1:0-1884 GCA_049647905.1 Elainellaceae cyanobacterium
CCCTGAGCCTTGGTCTGTGGCCTACACCGAGCCCTGCCGTCGCCCATCAGACGGTCGCTATGGTGAGAATCCAAATCGAGTACAGCATTACTACCAGTATCAAGTGCTAATCAAGCCGTCTCCGGAAAACATCCAAGACACCTATTTAGAGTCCCTCAAGGCGCTAGGCATTAAGCCCGAGGACCACGACATACGCTTTGTGGAAGACAATTGGGAAGATGCCGCAGTGGGAGCCTGGGGTGTGGGCTGGGAAGTCTGGCTTGACGGTATGGAGGTAACGCAGTTTACCTATTTTCAGCAATGTGGTGGTCTAGATTGCCGCCCCGTTTCTATTGAGATTACCTATGGATTAGAACGTCTCACCATGTATTTGCAGGACATCGACTCTATCTTCGATATTCAATGGAACGATGCCCTCACCTACGGTGATATTTTCCTGCAGGGAGAAATCGAGAACTCTACCTACAACTTTGAGGCGTCAGACGCAGAGGTATTGTTCGGGTTGTTTGAGACCTATGAGCAGGAAGCCAAACGGTTGATGGCGCGATCGCTCGTCTTGCCTAGTTATGACCAAGTGCTGAAGTGCTCCCACATGTTTAACTTGTTAGACGCACGGGGGGTAATTTCGGTGACGGAGCGGACGCAGTACATTCGCCGGATTCGCGGACTGGCCCGGCAGGTGGCGCAGCTACACCTAGAGCAACGGGAGGCGCTGGGATTTCCGCTATTAAAAGTCAAACGAGAGCTGGCGGAAGCGTAAACATCATCGCGGTATCACCAAAGACCATTAGAGTCCTCAAGACCTCAAGAGATAAGGCAGCCAGAGGCGTATGATGATTGAAGCTTAGGACTTAGCACAATTATGAAGCTTGCTGCAATTGACATCGGCACCAACTCTATCCATATGATTATCGTGGAGGTGACTGGGCAGCGGAGCTTTGAGGTGATTGAGCGGGAGAAAGCGATGGTGAAGCTTGGGGTTGGTGTGTTTGCTACCAAGCGTTTGAGCGATCGCGCCTTTGAAACTGGGCTCAAAACGATTCATCGCTACGTGCAGCTGGCAGAACAGATTGGGGTAGACGAGGTGATCACCGCCGCCACTAGCGCCATTCGAGAGGCGCAAAATGGGGATGCCTTTCTCAGCAAAGTGGTGCGGCAAACGGGACTCTCGCCCAAAATCATCTCTGGTAAGGAGGAAGCCCGCCTGATTTTCCTCGCAGTTCGTAATTCTATTGCCTTAGAAGACGACACTGCTCTGGTGCTCGACATCGGTGGCGGCAGTACCGAAGCCGTGGTGGGTAACCGAAACAATGTGCTGTTTGGCGACAGTATGGAGCTGGGTGTCCTACGACTGCTAGACATGTTTGAAGACGAAGGCTCAGTGGGGCGCGAAGGGCGGAGTGTTCTAGAAGCGCATATTCGCTTCATCGCCCAGGAGGTACTGGATCGCGTCCAAGACATTGGGTTCAGTCGGGTCATCGGTACCTCCGGCACCATTCGCACCCTGGGTGAGGCGGCGCATCTGGCGTCAGACGGCAAGGAGCTACGGTCGGTCAATGCTGAGGTAGTGCCGCTGAAAGATATTCAGGTGCTGACCCGGAGCCTGCTCGAAAAGGAAATGGAGAGCCGTGCCAAAGTCGATGGCATCAGCGACAAGCGGGCCGATGCGATTCATCTGGGGGGAGTGCTACTGGTGCAGCTGTTAGAGATGGTGGGGATTGAAGAGATTACCCTCTGCGATGCCTCTTTACGGGAGGGGATGATTTTGGATTATTTGGAGCGGCATGCCTCTGAGGTGGTAAGCGTTCCAGTCCCCGCTAATTTGCGCTACCGCAAAGCAGCTCATTTGGTGCAGAAGTATCAGTCAGACTGGCAGCGCAACTG
>JBARYO010000581.1:0-2498 GCA_049647905.1 Elainellaceae cyanobacterium
ACATCAGTCAGGATGAAGCCGGACTGCAAAAGCTCTTTTTGCAGTTTTCGTTTCCCGGCGGCATCCCCAGCCATGCCTCACCGGAGTGCCCCGGTTCAATTCACGAGGGCGGCGAGCTGGGCTATTCCCTCAGCCATTCGTTCGGGGCGGTGTTCGATAATCCTGACCTTGTTGTGGCCTGCGTCGTGGGCGATGGTGAGGCAGAAACCGGCCCGCTGGCAACGGCGTGGCATTCCAACAAGTTCCTCAACCCCGTCACCGATGGCGCAGTGCTACCCATCCTGCATCTCAACGGCTATAAAATCGCCAACCCCACCGTGCTGGCCCGCATTGAGCCAGAAGAGCTAGATCAGCTGCTGCGCGGCAACGGCTGGATACCCTACTACGTCGAAGGCCATGAGCCCGCGCTGATGCATGAGGCGATGGCCGCAACCCTTGATCGCGTGGTGGAAGAGATTCAGCGCATCCAGCACGCAGCCCGCGCTTTGGGTGAAACCCAGCGCCCCCGCTGGCCCATGATTGTGCTGCGATCGCCCAAGGGCTGGACGGGGCCGAAGCGGGTAGATGGCCTGCAAATCGAGGGCACATTCCGGGCGCATCAGGTGCCGCTCTCCGACCCGGCCACCCATCCCCAACATCTGACTTTATTAGAAGACTGGCTGCGGAGCTATCGACCGGAGGAGCTTTTCGACAAGCAAGGACGGTTGAACCCGGAGCTGGCGGACCTGGCGCCCAAAGGCGATCGCCGCATGGGAGCCAACCCCCACGCCAACGGCGGCCTGCTGCTGCGCGATCTGGTCATGCCGGACTTTCGCCAGTATGGGGTGACCGTCCCTGCTCCTGGATCTGTCCAGGCTGCTGACGCCCACCAGCTCGGTCTGTTTCTGCGGGATGTCGTTCAGCTCAACCAAGAGCAGCGCAATTTCAGAATTTTTGGCCCCGATGAAACCCTCTCCAATCGCTTGAGGTCGGTGTTTGAGGTGACCGATCGCCAATGGGACGCCAAAACCCAAGATAACGATGAGTTTCTCGCCGCCGATGGCCGGGTGATGGAGATGTTGAGTGAGCACCAGTGTGAGGGCTGGCTAGAAGGCTACCTGCTCACGGGGCGGCACGGCCTCTTCAACTGCTACGAGGCGTTCATCCACATCATTGACTCGATGTTTAACCAGCACGCCAAGTGGCTAAAGGTGACGGCAGAGCTACCCTGGCGACGACCGATCGCATCGTTAAACTATCTGCTGGCCTCCCACGTCTGGCAACAAATGCACAACGGCTTCACCCACCAAGACCCTGGGTTTATCGATCACGTTGTGAATAAAAAAGCCTCCGTCGTGCGCGTCTACCTACCGCCCGATGCCAACTGCCTGCTGTCGGTTTGGGATCACTGCTTGCGCAGCCGCCACTACGTCAATGTGGTGATTGCGGGCAAATATCAAGCCCCGCAGTGGCTGACGATGGAGGACGCGATTAAACATTGCGCCGCAGGCATCGGAATTTGGGACTGGGCCAGCAGCGATGGCGGTGCTGACCCCGATGTGGTGATGGCCTGCTGTGGCGATGTGCCCACATTGGAGACCCTGGCCGCCGTTTCGATTCTGCGGGAGCAGTTGCCCGACTTGAAAATCCGCTTGGTCAATGTCGTTGACCTGATGCGACTACAGCCGGAACGCGAACATCCCCATGGACTCAGCGACGAGGCGTTTGATGCGCTTTTTACCCAGGACAAGCCGGTGATCTTCGCCTTCCATGCCTACCCGTCGCTGATTCATCAGCTCACCTATCGCCGCACAAACCACGGCAACATCCACGTCCGGGGCTACAAGGAAGAGGGCACGATCACCACGCCCTTTGACATGACGGTGCTGAACGACCTCGATCGCTTTCATCTGGTAATGGATGCGGTTAATCGCCTGCCGCATCTGGGAATCGAAGGGACTGACCTAAAGCAACGGATGCAGGCCAAGCTAATTCAGCACAAGCAATACATCAATCAACAGGGTCAGGACTTGCCAGAAATTCGCAACTGGCAATGGCGTTCAGTGGTCGCGCCGCAAGAGCCACCGCTGGCCGACAAAACGCCTGTATTAATGTGACATGAGATGGCGCAGCACAATGAGCTAGCCCCCCGCATCCCGGGAGACCACGATGCAAATCCAAATCCATATTGGGAAGCGAGCTTTAGGTCTACGAGACTTTGCGCTTTAAACTCAGCGCCGTATCAAAACCATTGGCAGAATCGCGTTCCGCAGGGAGAATTTTATGGTTTTATCTCGTCCCTCTACGGTTGAGAGCCTGCCTAGCCATTTAGGCATCCAGCCGTCGCCCGTTTGGAGCTTACCAATAGAGGCGGTGTACCCTTTTCTTGAGACTGGCCCTGATGGATTGCCCGCCTCCGAATCCCAGCGACGCTTCGAGAAGTTTGGGGCTAATGAGCTGCCCAAACCGGCGAGTCGTCCCCTGTGGCTGCGCTTTACCGATCAGCTCACTCATTAGAC
>JBARYO010000582.1:0-3371 GCA_049647905.1 Elainellaceae cyanobacterium
ATCCAAAGGATGCTGTGTCTCGCCCGTTTCCCAAATGTGGACGGTGTGCTCTGCCGATAAGGGACGGACCATCATCAAACCCATACGTTGCTCCTATGCTTGCGGTATCCTGCTCGCTTTACGCTGGCTCTAGGAAGCTGGGCTCTGAAGGCTCAGCGACATCGTAGTCTCGCTCCCAGCCCTCATTTTGCAGCTGAATGCTCTGAATCGCGACAGCGTTAGCATTGGCGTCAAGCTCTGGCATGGCGGTGAATTCGGACACCCAGCAGCGGTATACCTTGTAGGCGATCGCCACCTGCCCCGATTCGTTCATCAGCTCAATGATGATGTCTTTGCGGAAGTCCTTCAGGGACACCTCCGCCCCCAAGCCAGACCCGTAGTTCCAAACCTTGTTGGCCCATTGCTCAAAGTCTTTGTCGTGGGTTACGCCCCGCTCTAACATGACGGGCTCATACTTACTAGTGCCGGGGGAGTGGCGGGGGCTGCTGGGGTCGCCTCCTTCTCGGTGGCTGACCACTTCGGTGGCCCGTTTAAGGGCACCGACTTTGCTAATGCCTGCCACATACCGGCCATCCCACTTGACACGAAATTTGAAATTTTTGTAGGGGTCAAAGCGCGACGCGTTGACGGTAAACTGAGCCATTTGACTGTCTCCTGGGTAAGGGTCTAAAAACTGCGAAGGGTTAGAAGAGAAGAGAAGAGGACTGACGGACAAGAAATCTTGACGACTAGACTGGTGCGAACCACCCCTCGGAAAGTTCCCCTTGGTAAGGGGGACGCCAGAGGCGGGGGTCGTCCGATGCTGACAACGCATCATCTGGTGCGTAGATTTTGATTAGGTCTCCAGCTGTCCAGCAATCTGCTGAAACTTGAGAATCACAAATTCAGCGGGCTTCAGCGGGGCATAGCCGATGATGATGTTGACAATGCCGCGATCGATGTCGTTTTGGGTGGTGGTTTCGCTGTCGCACTTAACAAAGTAGGCGTCACGCGAGGATGATCCTTGAAACGCCCCTTGCTTAAAGAGGCTGTTCATAAAGGCCCCAATGTTGAGGCGAATTTGCGCCCACAGGGGCTCGTCGTTGGGCTCAAAGACGACCCATTGGGTGCCGCGATACAGGCTCTCTTCTAGGAACAGCGCCAGTCGTCGTACCGGAATGTATTTCCACTCAGAGGCGAGCTGATCTGCGCCATCTAGGGTACGAGCCCCCCAGGCTACGTTGCCGTACACCGGAAATGTCCGCAGGCAGTTGACGCCTAAGGGGTTGAGGCGGCCATTTTCACCATCGTTTAGCTTATAGGTAAACCCCCTAGCCCCTGACAGCGTCGCTTCTGTCCCTGCTGGCGCTTTCCAAACGCCGCGCTGCGAATCTGTCCGCGCCATAACTCCGGCCATGGCTCCCGACGGTGGGAAGCTCTCTAGTCGGTTTTCTCTAAGGGGGTCAGGGGCAATAATGTTGGGGTAGTAAACAGCCGCGTTTTTACTCCGAAGCAATGTGCGAATGTTAGCAGAGTCCTGTTCGACACCGGTTGGATCATCCCAACTGGTTGGCGGATCAACAATCAACATGGCGCGCTCATTTACGCAAAGCTGGAGCGCTTCTGTGAGCAGGGTGACGCCTGCCGGATCATCGGCGACGCTGGCGTCGGGGAATCTAGGTGCAATGCAGAGGAGATTGAAGATATCGACTCTGTCCAAGGTCCGTAGCCCGATTGTTGGTCTTCCTGGTGACCCGTTGTATTCCGCGTAGGTTGGGGTGCCTCCATTGTCGCCACCGGCAAAGGATCCGGGGCCTGCTCCAGGTTTACCTTGGGGCACTCCGCTATCGGTATCGCTGACCCGCTGAATACGGACGAGGGAAGACTCCTGTGCTAAAACCTTCGTGACGAATCGAGGGGCGGTTTGCTTTGTCGAGAGGTTGCGAAACTTCTCCAGCGCAACTGGTGCACTGTTGGGAATCTCTTGAAGGATTGTGAGGTTGAATAGGGTATCGTCTGGATCGGGGTCACGGGTGGCGTGGTCAATCTCAACGATGATGTCATTCATCCAATCGCCTTCGCTGGCGGCAATGAGGCTTAGTCCGTTGATCGCGACTGTGGCCTCAACCGCATCGTCGGCAACGACGCGAATCACTAGGGCATCGGCACCGCCGTTGAGAAAGAACTGCTGCACCATATAGCCCAAAGGACTCTCTACCCAGAGCCCGCCAAAGGAGCGCTCAAAATCTGAAACGCTTTGAATTCTGACCGCGCGGTCTGTTGGCCCCTGTTTGGCAAGGCCAATAAACGCTGTGATAGAGGTCGATACCCCTGTGATGGTGCGGACACCACTGGGCAGCTCTTCAACATAAACGCCGGGATAGGTTGGGGTAACTGGCATCGTTGTAATCCTCGCTGGGTAGTAATTTTTTCAGACTGAAGAAAAGGCAAAACAGAAGCACGAATGGGAAACGCGTTGGCGCTGAGGGATCGCCGCCCTAGCGGTAATCTGTACTGCGGTCGAAAAGGGTAGGGAGCAGACGCCTAAGCCACCGATACCAGAGCGATCGCAGTCGGCGCACTAGGGGCCATCGGGTCCACTTTGGTCGCCGCCGCGATCGCCGCCGTCGTGGCGGGAGATAGGGGTCTTCTGGCGGTATCCCCGCGACTAGGGGTAGGGGCAGCGCAGCAGCATTAATCTCGCCCAGACTCAGCGCGCCTCCCTCTGTTCGCGCCTCAGGCTGGGGCTGGGACAGCAGGGTATTGAATCTGGGATTATCTGTGGCAGGGTTATTGCGGCGCGACGGCTGTGGAGAAGATTGCTCCAGCTGGCTAATTTGAGCTTGTAGGCTGGCGATCGCCAGCTGCTGGTCTTTAACTAGGGTGCTTAGCCCATCGACCGTGGTTTTATGGTCTTTGAGCGATCGCGTCAGCACCGCTACCACATCGAGAATTTTGATAGCCGTCTTGTCGGGAGAGGTGAGCAAGCTGGGGGTATCTTCAGCAATGAACCCAGCCCGCAGCGTTTGGTCAGCATCGTCCTGATAGACGAATTTTACCGGGTGGAGCTGATCTAAAACGTCGGTCACCTCACGGCTAGAGAGCTGGGAGATATCTCGTTTAAGGGTTTGAGATGAGAGCTGGACAATATTTGTAGAGCCGACCTCGCGGCCAAAGACTCTGCCACTGCTGTAGATATCACCTTCGACGTAAAGCTTGGCAGCCGCGCTTCTACTATCCCCAGCATCAACGGTGTCGCTACCGACAAGAACGTTGCCATTGGTCGAGGTGGGCTGAAGCAGAAGGTTGGTATTTTGGCCAAGACTCACCACGCGAGACGTCGCCAGACGGGTGCCGCTTCTAATCACGCCATCAACCCTCAGTGGACCATC
>JBARYO010000583.1:0-7833 GCA_049647905.1 Elainellaceae cyanobacterium
AGCGGGCTTGACGTGGGCGGGTTGTATTCCTCTGCTCTGTAGAGCCTATGGCTGAGAAGGGCAAAGGCCCAGGCCGACTTGTCCTACCGCGATTTGTTCTACCGCGATTTGTCCCACTGCTGCTTCATTCGCTCAATGCGCTGCATCAGGCTCTCATTCGACAACTTCGAACTGAGGCGCTCCACCAGCAGCGGAAAAGCCAGCGGCGACGGGCGGCGGGTCTGCTGCCACACCACCGTAAACCCCTGCAGGCGCTCTAGTGTCTGAGCCAGGCGATCGCCGTCAAGCTGCTGCTGCAATACCTCCTGCTCCGCCTGCCGCAGCAGGAGATTGTCCGGCTCATACTTGCAAAATACCTCATGCAGCAGGGAGGAACTCACCTGCAGCTGGCTGGCCGTTTTGCGAGAAGAGGGGTAGCCCTTAAACACTAGCCCCGCCACCTGGGCGATGCCGCGGAAGCGCCGCTGGGTCAGCTCTGAGATATTGAGGGCGGCTTTGACATCTCCCTGCAGGGTGTCGCGGTCGAAAAAGCGGCTGCTAAACAAATCTTGAAACGGGTAGCCCTTGGGGGCCAAAATCTCGAAGCCGTAGTCATTGACTGAAATGGTAAAGGTGGCCTGCTGCAGCTGGGCAAAGCGGTAGCCCCACAAAAAGCCCAGCCCCTCATGCACCGCCCGCCCCTCCAAGGGGAACACATACAGATGCTGTCCCTCGCGGGTTTGACAGGTTTCAATCAGCAGCTCGTCTTTCGCCGGCAGGTGGGAGAGGACCGCCTGGGTCTCCAGGATAGGAGAGACGCAGGCCAGCTCATCATTCCCCAGCGGGCTATTGCGGGCGGCGTCGATTTCCTGGCGCAGGTAGGTGCTGAGGGTATGGGAAAAGGCCAGACTACCGCCGCGCCAGGTGGGGGTAACCGTGGACTTGCGGCGGGTGTTGCGCACGTACACCACCATGTCTCGCATGCGCCAAAACTCTAGCTGCCGTCCGGCAAAGAAGAAGACATCCCCCGGCTTCAGCCGCGAGACAAAGTTTTCCTCCACGGTGCCGATGGCCTTGCGGTTGGTGTAGGCGATGCGCAGCAGGGCATTAGAGGTGATAGTGCCAATGCTGAGGCGGTGCATACGGGCTAGCTTGGCGTCGGCGATGTGGTAGCGCCCGTCGGTGTTAATGACCTTGCGGTAGTGGGGGTAGGCGCTGAGGCATTTTCCCCCCTGCTCAATAAACAGAAGAACCCAGGCAAAGGCCTCGTCGGAGAGGGCCGCGAACGCCGCAGTTTGGCGCACCTGCTGCAATACCGCCTGGGGCTCAAACCCGTCGCCACAGGCCAGGGTCACCATATGCGGCACCAGCACATCATAGGGCAGCTGCAGGGGACGGCGGGACTCAATGGCACCGGCAGCGAGCCCCCGGCGGAAGGCGGAAATTTCCAGCAGTTCGAGGGCATTGGTGGGCAGAAACACCAGCTCCGACGTTCCCTCCGGCACATGGGCCGATCGCCCCGCCCGCTGCAGCAGCCGCGCCAGGTTCTTGGCGCTGCCCACCTGCACCACCCGCTCCACGGGCTGAAAGTCTACCCCCAGGTCTAAAGAGGAGGTACAAACCACCCATTTAATCTCTCCCGTCTTGACACCAGATTCAATGGCAGATCTCGCTTTGGCATCAATGGAGCCATGGTGCAGGGCAATGCGATCGCTATGGTCCGGCAGGGCGTACTGCAGCGCCTGGTACCAGCGCTCGGCCTGGGAGCGGGTATTGGTAAAAATCAGCGTTGATGCCTCGATATCTAGGGCATCCACCAGCTCTTGAAACATCCGCAGGCCCAAATGCCCCGCCCAAGGGAAGGTGTCGATGTGGTGGGGCAGGACGCTGCGGATGATGGTGTCTCGCTGCAGGTTGGCCTGAATGATGGTGGGGGTGCTGTCTTGCCCCACTGCGGCCTGGGCGGCCTCTTGTAAGTTGCCCAGGGTAGCGGAAATGGCCCAGGTTTGCAGCTGGGGGCGCAGGTGGCGCAGGTAGGAGAGGCACAGCTCCATCTGGGTACCGCGCTTGGTGCTCAGCAGCTCGTGCCACTCGTCTAAAATTACGGTTTCTAGGGCGGCGAAGCGACCCATAGCGCCGTTGTAAGACAGCATCACCGCCAGGGATTCTGGCGTCGTGATTAGGATGTGGGGCATGGTCTTCAGCTGCCGCGACTTGCGATAGGAGGAGGTATCCCCCGTGCGGGACTCGACGGTGAGGGGCCAGCCCATGGCGTCAATGGGGCCACGGAGAGACTGCTCAATGTCGCGGGAGAGCGATCGCAGCGGCGTGATGTACAGCAGTCGTAGTCCTTTGCCCGGAGCGCTGAGCATGCGGGCTATTGGCCCCATCACGGCCCCATAGGTTTTGCCAGACCCGGTGGGCACCTGAATCAGGCCGCTGTGCCCTGCCCCGTAAGCTTGCCAAGTCCGGCGCTGAAACTCAAGGGGCTGCCAGCTCTGGCGATCGAACCAGTCTAGGACCGGGCTCAGATCGATATTGAGGGTAGCGTTCGGGCTGGCATCAAGGCTGGCGTTAAAATCGGCGGCCACGGGCTACCCTCGCGGGGGCAATTGCTGGACTGCCGCCGTGAGCTGGCTTGGCTCATGCACTAGGGCATCGGGCTGATGCTGCTCCAAAATATCCCTATCGTTGTACCCCCAGCTCACGGCAACCACCTGAATGGGGATGCGCCTAGCCGACTCGATATCCCGCGTTTCATCCCCTACATAAATAATCGACTCTGAATCCAGCTGCCGCGCTTTGATCAGGCGTCGCAGGGCGCGATGCTTGCCGAACAGCGTCGCCGCCGAATGGGTGAACTCAAAGATGCCCGTTAGGTGATGATGCTCTAGGAAGGCATCGACGTTTTCAGTGGAGTTTGAGGTCACAATCCCGAGGGGATACCCTAGGGCTTTGAGCTGCGCCAAAGCCTGTGCCATCCCTGGGATGGGCTTAATTCGTTCAATCTCTTGCCCCAATTCTTCCCGCAGCCGCTTCATCAAAAATGGGACCTTGAAGACCGATATATTCGACTTCTGGATAATGGCCCGCGAACTTAAGCGCTGCAGCTGACGGACTTGCTCGTAGCTAATTTCGTCGTAGTTAAACTCCCGCGCTAGCCGGTTAGACGCCACGATCAGCGCATCAAGAGAATCTGCAATTGTGCCGTCAAAATCAAAAATAATCACAGTCGAAATTAAAATAATATATCTAAACGATAACCACCGTGCCCTGCTGCCCATCGATCTGGATGCGCTGGCCATCCTGCAGGCGCTCCATGACATGGGGCACATTCATGACGGCGGGAATTTGGAACTCGCGGGCAATGATGGCCCCGTGGGAAAGCCGCCCTCCGGCCTGGGCCACAATCCCCCCCGCCTGGGCCAGTATGGGAGCCCAACCGGCATCTGTGTAGGGCACAACAAGGATAGTGTTTTTATCCACCTGAACTGGCGACGTTAGCGTGGTGATGACGCGGACGCGGCCCACGGCTTGCCCTGGACTGGCCCCAATGCCCTGCAGGGTTGTTGGTCCCTGCTGCTGCCATGTCACGAGGTTAACCGACTTTGGCTCGGGGGGCTCGTTACCGTAGACCAGTTGGGCTGGATTAGCCTTGTCCTTGTCCACGTCCCACTGCGATCGCCGCCATTCAATTCGGGCCGATACCGCCTCAGGGCCATGGCTAGAGGCGGTATCGGCCTGGGCCACCTGCTGCTGGATTTCCTCCAAGGTCAAAAAGAAAATATCCCCGTCCTGCTGCAGAAGACCGCTGTCTCGCCACTGGCGTTCCAGCGCCACCACGCTCCAGCGCAGTTCGGCCAGCAGCCGGTTATAGAGTTCAGCAACTTGCGCCTTCAACGCCAGCCGCGACTGGACCTGCTGCGATCGCCAGGACAGCCGCTTCACCTCCTTCGAATCAGGCGGAGCAGCATCGCCAGGGTCGCAGATAAATCGGGCAAACAGATCGCGGATGGGTCGGGGGTCATCGGTCCAGCGGGGTACGGCAATATCGGTCGCCACCTCACTCAGGTAGCCATACTCCGCGATGAACTGGTCAATTTGCTGCAGGATGGCATCCCCATTTACATCCTCGGCGATGGTGGTGAAAACCACAGGAGTGCTGCAGTAGTTGGCATCGAAAGGCGGCAGCAGATGACGGCTATCACGGGCAATGCGCCGCAGCGATCGCATTGCGGCCACTTCTGGCACCACGCCTTGGTCAAGATCCTCATCCTTGACCTTGAACAGGGCTTGGCGGAAGGCTGCACTCAGGGGGGCCAGAATGTTGTAGTAGGTGACCCGCTGCAGCAGCTCTAGAATGACATCGATGCGGCTGAGCAACTCCACATCAGAGCATTGCGCAGCGGGCCGCGCCTGAAACGCCTGGAGCTGGGACTGGAGATGCGGATAGTCCTGCGCAAAATCTTCCCGCAGGAGCCATTCCCGCCCCAGGAGCCGCAGCAGCCCCGGTAAGGCGCGCAGGGTGGCTTGGAGGGGAGGGCGGGTAAAGGGCATGCCTTGGGTCAGGCTCTCCAAGCTCTCAGGCGGCAGGCCCATGCGCCTAAAGATGTCGCCCAGCAGCGAGGCGTTAAAGTAGGCCACCGAGTGATGTAGGGTCGCCGTCTGCATAAAGTCCAAGTCCCTGGCGCGATCGCCCAGGACGATGCGAAATAAATCTCCCCAAACGCCGCAGGTGAGGGGCTGATTGACAGACCAGGTGAGGGGACGGATGTGTCCCGGAATCACCTCGGCGGCGATGCGGCGGGTCCAGATGGGCAGCAGGGTTGTAATGGGACGTGCCTGGAGCAGCCACAGCTGTTGGCCGTCGTAGCTCCATTCAATATCTTGGGGGACGCCGTGATAGCGCTGTTCAATTTGCCGCGCCAGACAGGCCACCTGTTGAATCAGCGGGGACGGAACCTCCCCGCTGCCCTCCACCGGCAGCGTAATTTCGGTGGGAATCCCCTGTCCGGCAGCGTCGGTCACGTTGGGAATGGTTTCGCTAATCAGCACGCGGTAGGTTTCCGGCGTCACCTTGCCCGACACCACCTGAGCCGCATCCCCCGGCAAGGCTTCGACTAAAACCGCATCCCCCTGCCGCGCAATGGGATCGCGGCTGAAGGCCACGCCAGAAAAGACGCCCTTAATTTGGGGCTGCACCAGCACCGCCATCCCACCCGGGTCAGAGGTCGCCTGCTGACTGCGATATTGCCCTGCTGAGGGGCGACTATAGGAGGCTTGGCACCGCAGAATGGCATCCCGCAGCTCTTCTCGGCTGGTGACATTGAGAATGGAGTCATATTGCCCAGCGGCGGTAGCGGTCTCTGAGTCTTCGCCTAGGGCAGAGGAGCGCACAATTACCGGGGCCTCTGGCGTGGGGTTGAGCTGCCCAATCAATGGCTCAGGGTCATCCCCTGGCGGCAGCACCCATCCCGGCAGCACCGCATAGTCCCACTGCCGCAGCTGGGCCAGCGTTGCCGCCTTGCCACCCACTTTAGCGGCGGAGAGAGATTTATCCAGGCTAATTAAGGCGCGATCGCCGCGAAAAAAAGTAAACACCTGGCGGGAGTCCTCAGCCGCGTTTTCGGCGGGCAGATCGAGATCATTGGGAATTCGGGAGTAAATCCAGCCGATGAGGGTGCAGAGCAGCATCACCAGCAGCCCCCGCAGGCCATCATTGGGGTGCAGCAGCAGCGTGATCACCGGGACGAGGCACAGCACCGCTAGCCGCCCGCGCCGCTGCTCCCGGAACACGGTAAAGCTAACCCCGCCGATGAGGGCCACAAAAAAGGCAACGCGCCAGTCGTGGGCCACATAGCCCCAAACCACGTTGGTGACCCCCGCCCCCCGCGCTGCCCAATAGCGCCCCGCCACCAGCATAATCAGCGCCAAAATCTCTAGGGCAGGCACTTGAGGGAACAGCGATCGCGCCAGCAGCACCGCACCGATGCCCTTCAGCGCTTCTGCGAGCACCGACAGCACCCCCACCAGAGTCCCGCCGTGGTAAAAGGCTGCCGAAACGCTGATGTTGCCCGTCCCCAGGTGGGCCAATTTGCGGCCCGCCAATCCCCTAACGATCCAGGCCGTTAGCGGCAGGCCACCCAGCACACCACTAACGACAACCAGGATAAGTAACGCGACCAAGAAAGGCATAGGGTATTGCTGGAGGGCGATCGCACATCGCCAAAAACTATACAGACATTCTAGAGTGGATTTGGGAACGCAACGGTGGTGAGGCCCAACATGCGGACAAGCCTTGGGGTTGCTTTTGATCAAGCCGATTTCCAGAACCGTCCGCCGCGCTCGGCTTGTATAGCAATCGCCACATCGGCTAGGACATTTCACCGTACTCTATCGCTCAACGGGCGCTATATAGTCGCAGCATGCGGCATGGTATGCGCAACTATTTTTAGATCAAAACAGCCTCAAATCTACCGTGAAATATAGTCCATCTTCCTGCAGCGAGCTGCCTTCAGACGCCACATCAACTAAGGGGAAGCCAAAATCGACGCGGGCATTGAGGCGATCGCCCATTTGCCACGCCAGACCAAGGCCAACCGCTGCCAGGGTCGCCGGGTCAGGGTCGGAAACGCCAGTCCCCAAGTTCCAGCCCCGGCCCACATCCACAAAGGGCACCACCTGCAGCAGTCCATCCACCTGCCGTATCCGCAAAACCGGGATGCGAATTTCGGAGGAGAACAAAATGCCGCTGTCGGTCAGCAGCTCATCTTGTCGATAACCCCGTACCGTCTGGGCTCCGCCTAGGCCAAACTGCTCTAGGGGCACCAGGCTGCTGTCAGCGAGCTGCACATCTCCCCGCACCAACAGCAGCAGGTCGTCATCCAGCAAGCGCACCCATTGACCCTGTCCACGCCAGGCAAAGAATTCACCGTCTGGCCCTGTCTCGTTAATCGTGGCGTCGAAAGCATCTAGACCCAGGCTAAGCTGCGATCGCGCGGCAATCACCTGTCGCGCCCCCTGCTGAGTCCACTCCTGGGTAAACCGGAGCGCTGAAATGCGCGTCCGCCCCTCTGCATCGGCACCCAATGACGGGAACGGGACGGCCTCTCCTATAATGCCTTCCAAAAATTCGCTTTCGCTTTCCCGGCGGGACGCCGTCAGGCTAAGGGCCAATTCCCGCGACGGTGTCCGGTAGACGGGCTGGCGGTAGGTAAATTCGTAAAAGCGGGATTCGGACTGAATGTCGAGGAAGTTAAATGGCTCTTCGATCACATCGCTATCGGTAAAGCCGATGTTGGTGGTAAAAGTGCCATCCCTGGCGTTGAGGGGGATGCTGTAGCTCAGGTCAAAGGTATCGCTACCCTTGGTATTCGCGTAACCGACGCTAATGCCGTCCCCAATCCCCAGCAGGTTTGCTTCGCTCACGGTAACGCCCCTGCGAAAGCTGCCCACACTAGGCGATCGCCCGTTGTCGGTTTGCAGCGTGACAGCAAAGGTGTCGGCCTGCATGACGTGGACATCTAAAATACTGGTGCCAGGTTGAACCCCCGCCGACAGCTCCGCCGACACCGTTTGAATCAGGGGATCGAGCTGCAGCAGCTGTAGTGCGTCGAGCAACATGTCGGTGTTGAGGACAGGATCTGCTGCTCGACGCAGCCGTCGCCGCACATAGCCGGAGTTCAGCCGCCCATCTACAGCCACATTAATGGCCTCTAGCTGTCCCTCTAATACTTCAATGATGACCACACCATCCGTAATGGATTGGGGCGGAATGTAGGCTCCGGAGGTCACGTAGCCCGCCTCGACATAGGCTTGGGTGACAGCGGACCGGGCCTGGAGCAGCTCGGCAAA
>JBARYO010000584.1:0-2952 GCA_049647905.1 Elainellaceae cyanobacterium
TAGCCCTCTTTTTGCTTGGCGGCTGAAATGGTGATGACGCCATCAGGGCGGGGGTGGTGCTTAATAGCATTACTAATTAGGTTGGCAAGAACCTGTTGTAAAAGCAGTCGCCTGGCCTTAATGATAGGTAAATTGGGCTGAACCTGAATCGTAAATCCGTCGGGAGGGACAAGTGAATCAATCACCTCACTAAGCAACATATTGAGATCCACATCTTCCGGGTCGACATTGGACCGTCCAACCTTGACGAACTCCAGAAGCCCGTCAATCAGTAGCGTCATCCGAGTAACCCGCTGTCGCAACAACCGCAATTGGTCCTTACTCTGTGCAGGCAACATGGTCTTTAGGTCTTCCTCAAGCCACGCTGATAGGTTCTTTATTCCCCGTAAGGGTGCTTTTAGATCGTGGGAAATTGCATAGGCAAACTGCTTTAGGTCTCGGTTACGATATTCCAAGTCTGACTTGGTTTGAAGCAGCAGAGCATTCGCTGAACTCAATGCTTCAGCTTGTTGCTTCAATGTCGCTTCACTACGTCTTAGCGCAGCTTCAGCTTGCGCGCGCGCAGTAACATCCGTAGCAGTCATCACTGCGCCATAAACATGCTCATCGTCATCGTATAGCGGAGCAAGCGACATATTGACCTGGATAAGGCCACCATCTCGCGTCAAATTCTGATATTCCTGGTCTAAAATCGTCTGGTTTTCTGACAATACATGGTCAAAATATCGATTAAAGCGCTCCTGTTCAAACGCTGGAATGACAGGTAAGGTTTGGGCGAGTACGGCAGACGTTGGCCAGCCGTAAAGAGCCTCAGCCGCCGAGTTCCAGGTCATCACCTGCCGCGCGCGATCGAGGGTGACAATGCCTGTTGGAGACGCTTCGACAACTGCCCGCAGCAAGTCGTCGGCCTTACGCAGCGCCTTTGCCATTCTTTGGCGCTCTTGACTTTCGTAGCTCTCTTGCAGCGCTCGCTTTACCGCTGGGACAAGGCGGTTTAGGCGCTGCTTAAGAACATAATCAGTTGCGCCCTGCTTCAAAGCATCTATGGCCTTTTCCTCACCTAGGACGCCAGACACCAAGATAAACGGAACTTTTGGGCAGATGGACTGGGCTAGCGCTAGCGCTTCTAAGCCGTCAAACGTCGGTAAAACATAGTCAGCTAGAATTAGGTCAAACGGCTTGGTGCTCAACGCCGCTGCAAACGCTTGACTCGCTTCAAGCCAGGTTAGATTAGCGTTGATCCCGCCCGCTTTCAAGGTAGCTTGGATCAGTTCGTAGTCTACCTGGTCGTCCTCCAGCAAAAGAATTTGCAACATTGTCGTAGGGTTAGGGTTCAAGCGTTTGTCTCACGGTCAGAAGACGGCAGCGAGAAGTAAAACGTCGCTCCCGAATCTATTTCTCCTTCAGCCCAGCATCGACCGCCATGGCGAGAAACGATTTTTTGGACGTTTGCTAAGCCAATGCCGGTCCCGTCGTGCTCTCGGGCATTTGAAAGCCGTTCAAAAACGCCGAACAGATGCCTATTGGCATCTTCCATATCAAAGCCAATGCCGTTATCGCGCACCGAATAGAGGGCTTCCCCTGCGCCCAAGGTGCCGCTGATTGCAATGTCCGCCTGTTCGCGGACGCTAGTATACTTGACGGCATTCTCAATCAGGTTTTGCCACACCTGACGCAGCAAATTGCGATCGCCTTCTACGGGTGGGAGCGCCTTAATCTGCCAGTGAATAGTTCGCCCCTTCATCTCCGAACTAAGCTGTCGCTGGACCTCTTGCACCAGCTTATCCATGTTGACGGCGGTATACTGCATCTCAGCTCGCCCAGTGCGAGAAAACTGCAGCAAATCATCAATCATGTTGCCAGAGCGTCTAGTGAGCGTACTAATTTGGTGAATATAATGCTGAACGTCTTCGTCAAGCGCTATTGGCTGAAGCTCACTTCGCAGTAGTTCCGCAAATCCGCTGACTTGGCGAATGGGCGCTCGCAGCTCGTGGGACACCGAGAAGGCAAACGCCTCTAGCTCCTGATTGAGCTGCTTTAGGCGCTCAGTCCGCTCATTAACTCGC
Source organism: Elainellaceae cyanobacterium (assembly GCA_049647905.1). GTDB lineage: Bacteria > Cyanobacteriota > Cyanobacteriia > CAKZMO01 > CAKZMO01 > JBCCAG01. The sequence continues at coordinate 2,067 of JBARYO010000584.1, forward strand.
GCTTCTAGGCTTTGGTTAAGGGACTCTAGTCTTGCCGCCGTCTCTTTTTGTTGGGTGACATCGCTATCTAGCCCGTCAACCACAGCTTGGCCGTCAAGCGGTACGACTGTCTCGCTCACCTGCAGCCAAAGGGGTTTATTTCTGCTAGTGTCCTCTAGCTTGATTTCCCGATGCCATCGCTTTTGCTCGCTGCGCTCAGAAGTTTCCCAGGCTAGCTCTTGCTCAAAAAAGGGCTGCGCTTCCGCTGGAGATGAAAAACCAAGCAGGCTTAGCAGACCGTCACTGGCCTCAATCAGCTTGCCATCCAAAGTCGCGCGAAACACACCGACACCCAGCTCATTGAGCAAAAACTGCAGCCTAAACTCAAGCTCTTCCGCCCGACGGCGAATCAGGGCGTTGTCCCACACCGAACGGATCGCCTGCCCCAAGCGGATGCGATGCTTGGGGGCCTTGAGCACATAGTCATCAAGCCCCGCTTTCATCGCCTCTACCGCAATCTCCTGCGACCCCGAATCGGTAAACATGATCACAGGGCGATTGGGATCGTGATCTTTCAGGGCATGCAGAATCTCTATCCCTGTGGCCCAGTTCAGCTCATAGTCGGTAATCATCATGTCGAAGGCGTCGACCCTGAAGGCTTGATAAACCTGTTCCCAGTCAACCGCCTCCTGAATTTCGACATCGGGGAACTCCTGCTTGATCTCTCGAATTGCCAGCAGTCGGTCATCAGGATTATCATCGACCAGCAGAATTCTCTCCAGCGATCGCGTTGGCTCCATTGGATGTGATTGTAGCTAGTTTGTTATGGACAAAATCGGATATTCGTTGAGTTTCAGCCAATACGCATCTAGCGCCTCAATCATTGTCGATATCGCATCAAAGCTGA
>JBARYO010000585.1:0-3436 GCA_049647905.1 Elainellaceae cyanobacterium
CCGCAACAGGGCACGACAGCGGGCAATCAGCTCTCGCATGCCAAAGGGCTTGGCCAAATAGTCGTCCGCCCCGACTTCCAGCCCAACAACGCGATCGGTTTCGCTGCCCTTCGCGCTCAAGATCAAAATGGGAACCTGGTTACCCTCGTGGCGCAGCAGGCGGCATAAATCTAGGCCGTTAATATTGGGCAACATCAAATCCAAAACGATCAGATCAGGCCCGGTACCGTCTTCTCCACCCTGAGCCCCATCCCGAACCAGATAGCCGATTGTTTCAAGAGCGCTGCTACCGTCTGCCGCCGTCTGGACGTCGTAGCCTTCGTCTGACAGGGCTAGGGCGATGGTTTCCCGAATCACTTCCTCATCTTCGACCACTAAAATGCGGCCTAGCTTATTATTTTGAGCCGTTAGCGCCGCATCGGCAGCAAGGGTAGGCATTGGCTGTAAATCCATGATGTATTGTTTTGAGCGATCGCGATTCAGCACCGATTGGGCTGTTAAAACACATCCCTGAGGAACAGATCCACGCAAATTGTACCAGGAACCTTGCCGCTGTCACGGGAGGGGGGTGCTGAACACTAGAGCAGATTGTTCTGGCCTTGAGACAGGCTTCATTTTCGGGGTTGCTAGTCTCAGGGCTGTCAGTTATAGTACTTTTGTACTGAAAACGAGATCATGCCATGCCGCGACGCGCCACCACAGTGACGGCTCCAAGACAAGCCCAACCTCATGCCCAGGCTGTTTCACGGCTGGGCGATCCCCATAGGTCAAGCCGACAATGCCCGATTCAACTGGCGTTACCTGATCCAAGGGCTCGACAGCTCCCCAACTGGATCAATATTGGCTTAAGCATTGCCGTCGTAGCCGCCGCAATTCCCTATCCCGTAGAGCCGCAGTCCCATGTATCTCAGAGCGCTGCAGCGCTTGTTCAGCCTGTCGTGTCCCTAGCGGCTGTCAGTCCCCCAAATCAAGCGACGCTGTCACGCCAGGGCAACGGTGCTGCCGACAACACCCCTCTCGAAGCGCTGTTTTCTGGGGACGCAAATTCATTAGTGGCCCGCAGTGTCGGCCATGCGGAGGGAACACGTACAGTTAGTGGAAAGAGGACGGGTGCCTACTACGGCCATATTGATCCGGGCAATAGCGCGTGGAACGTGGGTAGCTTTTCCTATCAACATCAATCGCGATCGCCTGCAGATGCCGATCGCCTACAGATGCAGCGCCTCAAGTCTCAAGCGGTGGAACTTCGGCAGCAGGCGGCAGTGTTGGGCATTCCCCTTGGCCTTCAAGAAGAGCTAAACGGCATTGACCTTGCCAACCAAGCACCGTTGGCTGCCCTAGGTGAAAACGGCTACATCCCCCGTCTAGCCCAAGCGTATGAGCGTCAGCTGCGCGGCGCGGATGCCATCGTCTGGGCCCGCACCTGGGCCTATGTTGACCCAGAGACGGAGCAGCTCAACGCTCCAGGGTTAGGAAACCGCCTCTGGCAGGTGCGGGCGGACCAGGCCCGCCGCCGTCGGGCCATTGACGATGCCGTAAACAACATCACGGGCGATCGCCATGGATTACCGCTGACCAATTGAATCGGGTAGGCATGTGCCGTATAGGCATGTACAGTGTGGGAATGTGCAGTTATGCCCATCTATAATCGTTCGAGCCACAATATAAACGGGAGCCATGTCAACGGGAGCTTTTCTCAGTCGTCGCCTCACTCTACTGGCGATGGCCGCATTGATTTTCGTCCTCTGTTTACCGACAGCGGCGATCGCAGGTCTCAATGATGATCGCTACGACGGCAGTATCTTTCCCCTCTATGCCGGCAATGGATCTCTGATTCCGCCTCGGGCCACCCTTGCCCAGTCCCTCAGCCGCCCCGATCGCCCCACCGTTTTAGGGTTTTACATCGACGACAGCGAGGACTGCAAAAAATTTGCTGCAACACTCACCCGGATTGACGCCTTCTACGGTCGTGCCGCTGACTTAATTTTTCTCAGCGTTGATGCGCTTCCACCGCAGGACTCTTACGCCCCGACAGAGGCAGGCTACTACTACCGAGGCATGGTGCCCCAAACCATCGTCTTCAACCAAGCTGGTGACGTGGTCTTGGATGAACTGGGATCCATTCCATATGAGGTGGTCGACGATACCCTGCGTCAGGTTTTTGATCTGCTACCGCGATCCGAATCCGCTGAGCTGCGCCGACGGATTGTCAATGAGCTGAATACAGAGATTGTTTCCGAAGAGCAGCCTTTGCAGTAGCCGCAACTGCGCCCTGTCCTCTAAAATGAAGGCAGCCAAATTAAACAACCTACATGTTGCTTTTCTCGTGGAGAGACTTATGCCTCAAACAATGGAGTTAACAGACAACAACGTCGAGACAGTTTTGGATGAGCTGCGCCCCTATCTGATTGCCGATGGTGGCAACGTCGAGCTTGTCGATATCGATGGACCGATCGTTAAGCTGCGGCTGCAGGGCGCATGCGGATCCTGCCCTAGCTCAGCCATGACCCTAAAGATGGGCATTGAGCGCAAGCTGCGGGAGTCGATTCCTGAGATTGCTGAGGTCGAGCAGGTCTTTTAGATCGTCTGGTCAGGCGTTTGCTTAGCGGTTTGAAACTGGCTGAAGGGAGCTCGATTGTTGTGCCCCCTTCAGCCAGTGTAGCTGTTTTGTAATGGCATCGAAGAGCAATCGAAGATTCAGTTTAGACGACGCACAATCCAGTAGCTGATAGAGAGGGAAAAGATGGCGATCGCTAAGCCGATCAGCTCCACCCCTGTTGCTTTGGCAAGGTCGAGAATAATAATTTTCCGGGCGATCGCCGTCAATGACGTTACGATAACCAGCTCTACCTGGACAACATGGCGCTTGAGGTAGGCGGTAATATTCTCCAAAATTTCTAGAGCAATTAGAACATCTAGAAAGATGCCAAAGATCCTAAATAGATTTTTGCTGAAGAGTTCGTCAGGTGCCGTGAGCAGACTGTTCCACAAAACGATGAACAGGTCGGCGACGGCAACCAGCAGCACGAGCACCATGGCCACAGACAGCGCCTTGGACACAAAGGTCTCTAGCTTCGCCAGCTTGCTGATGAAGGAGTCGTCAGAGAAGTTAGATGCCAACCTCTCAATCAGTTTCATGACACATTCACGTCACATTGGTGTGAGCTGCACAATGTCATCGGGCCTCTGGAATCACAGCGATACATTCGATCTCAACCCGGACATCCTTGGGTAGCCGCGCCGCTTCAACGCAGGCCCGAGCAGGCGGTTTTTCGGAGCTAAAGAACTTAGCGTAGACGGCGTTCATCTCGGCAAACTCATCCATGTTTGCCAGAAATACCGTGGTTTTGACCACGTCGCTCAATGTAGCCCCTGCGGCCTGCACAACGGCTTTTAGGTTGAGTAGGGCCAGCTCAGTTTGTTCAGCCACATCGCC
>JBARYO010000586.1:0-2064 GCA_049647905.1 Elainellaceae cyanobacterium
TATATCAACGCCAAGCCCAAGTCCAAAATGCTGATCACTCAGATGCATGAGCTGATGCAGGCGCTCAGTCGACGAGGCGTTTTAACCATTCTTGTGGTTGGCCAGCATGGGGTGCTTGGTGCTGATGTCAAAAAGAACATTGACATCAGCTATCTTGCCGACACAGTCCTCCTGCTGCGCTACTTTGAAGCTGCTGGGGCACTGCGCCGCGCCATTAGCGTCTGCAAAAAGCGCTATGGCAACCACGAACGCGGCATTCGTGAGATCCATGTCGAGTCAGGAGGGATTCAAATCAGCGACTCACTGCATCGGTTCACAGGCATTCTCTCTGGCTTGCCAGATTACAGCGGAGACAATAGAGACTTGATTGGAATCAATGAATAGCGCTGTTGACTTAGCGCCCAGCCTCGGGCCGATTGTGGTGTCTGCCCGGCTATCGCAAAATATGCAGGCCATGGCGCAGGTGCTCCATGATCGGGGGTTCTCCTGCGCCGTAGCCCCAACCATGAGCGCCGTTGTTGACGCCATTCAAACAGATGCGGCGACCATCGTCATCACTGAAGACGTGCTAGCCATCGATGACGCGATCGCCCAGCTCGTCGAGGGCCTCAACCAGCAGCCCGAATGGTCCGATATCCCCGTCGTCTTTTTGCTCAAAGATTGTCAGCGCTTTCAGTCCTGCCTCACGGCGCTGCGCGAGGCTCAGCGTCAGGGAGCCCTCACCTTGCTCGAAACGCCGCTCCAGACCCACAGCTTTATCACCGTCATCCGCTCCTGCCTGCAGCATCGGCAGCAGCAATACAAGCTACGAGACACGCTGCAGCAGCTCAGAGAAAGCAATCAAGAGCTGGAGAGCTTCAGCTATGCGGCAGCCCACGATCTCAAAGCCCCCCTGCGCGGCATTCGCAACCTTTCGGAGTGGCTGTCTGAAGACCTAAGCGATATGATTCCCGCCGATAGCCAAGCGCAGCTGCAGCTAATGGGTCAGCGGGTTGAGCGCATGGAGACGCTGCTCAACGATTTGCTGGAGTATTCCCGCCTGGGGCATACCAATCAGCAAATTGAGTCTATTGATGTGGGAGAGCTGATCCAAGAGTTGCTAACGGCATTTCAAGTATCCCCCGATATCGTCATTCGACTGGTCACCCCGTTTCCGACTTTGGAAGGGAGGGCGCTGCGGCTGCGCCGCGTCTTTTCTAATCTGATCAGCAATGCCATCAAGTACGGGTGCCTTAATCAGCAAGGTGAGATCACCCTCTCTGCCAAGGAAAACTTGTCCTGGTACGAGTTTGCGATCGCCGACAGCGGCCTCGGCATTGACCCGGTCCACCACAAGAAAATATTCGGCATTTTTGAGACAGTCCGGCCAGCCGATGCTCAAAGCACTGGTATCGGCCTAGCGATCGTGAAAAAACTGGTGGAGGCGGAAGGCGGCAGCGTTCGAGTGGTGTCTGAAGTGGGCCAAGGAGCGACGTTTTACTTTACCTGGCCGAAACGGCCCCACCCCTAGCCAGAGCGATGAGGCGATCGCCCGCACGGGGTGCTCTCCATGACCTACCCTCATAGGAACGCCCCCCTACCCCAGTAAGGGCACAGCATGCTGTGCCCCAACGACTGGTCTAAGGCTCTACAGCAGGACCAGCCGCGCGATCCCCAGATAGATCGTCACCCCCAGCACATCCACCGCCGTCGTAATAAACGGAGCCGACATCAGCGCCGGGTCAAACCCCACCTTCTGGAACAGCATCGGCAGCGCCGACCCCGCAATCGACGCCATAATCGAGATCCCTACTAGGCTCACCCCTACGATCGCCGCCACCGGCAAATTGCCCTGCAGCACATAGGCCACCAGCATCGCGGCAAACCCCAGCATCACCCCCAAAAGCGTCCCCGCGATCGCCTCCCGCCGAATGATCTCAGTCGCCTTCCCCAGGCTCACCTCATCGGTATTGAGGCCGCGAATCACCACCGTAGAAGATTGCGCCCCCACGTTGCCTCCAGCGCTGATCAGCAGCGGAATAAACGCCGTCAGGGCCACAAACCGATCTAGCACCGCCTCCTGGC
>JBARYO010000587.1:0-4101 GCA_049647905.1 Elainellaceae cyanobacterium
TATATCAACAGTGTAGGCTTGTGGCATTGTAAAGGTTGCCGCCAAGGGCAATTTCTGGCTTGAGCGATGGATATTAAGCATGTTGTCAAAGAGACGTTCAGGCACTGCCGCTCAGCGAAAGGACTGGCCATAATTTTGCTGCCCACTGCCTTTACCGCTTTGGTGCCAGTTACCGAGCTGTCGACAATCATGAGGCTGCTCTACTACAGTATTGCGGTGGCGTTGTCGGTTTTTCTATGGGGCGCGGCGCTCTTTTATGCTTACGCTGTAGCTCAAGGACGATCCGTAACCCTCAGCAACGCTTTTGGGCATGGAGCAGCGCAGTTTTTTCCACTGCTGGGAACAAGCCTGCTCACCTATCTTTTAGTGTTTTCAGGGCTGCTGCTGCTCATTTTGCCTGGACTTTACCTGAGCATTCGCCTCGCGTTTGCCGCCTGCGCCGCTACTGTCGATGATGATTCCCCGATTGAAGCGCTGTCCCACAGCTGGACGTTGACGAGTCGCCGTTTTTGGCCGGTCCTTGGAGCCTTTGGGGTGCTCATCCTGATAGTTTTCGCGATGGCGATCGCCATTGGTATGGTGACCGCCATCGCTGCGATTATGGTCCCTGCAGCCAGCGGGGTACTCATTGCTCTAGCCAATGGAAGCGCCGGACTCCTGGTGAGCGTCTTTGCCGTGTTGTACACCGTTGTGCTTTACCAGCAGCTTTCGAAGCGATCCGTTGAACGTCCTGTTCGCCGTCCCGTGGGGTGATTCAGGACCACCCTGGGAGAGTCGGGCTCGGAGACATTAGGCGTCCTCTGCTCCACCCGCTTCCGCCACGGTATCGCTCGCGGTGTCCTCTAGCGCTGAGTCAGATCCCTCTGCCTCGGGCATGCTGGTCTCAGCCCCTTCGGGTTCGGTAGCGTCTGCCTCAGTGATCTCTGGTTCTGGCTCCTCTGGCTTTGGTTGTTGTGGCCGAGGACCACGCACCAAAGCCGGATTAAGCGGTGGACGTTTCTCATCGCGATCGCGTCCTTTGCGACCGCCTTTTTGCCGTCGGTCCCGATTGTCAGAGCGGTCCCCGCGTTCGTCGCGGCTTTCACTGCGATCGCGCTTGACGGGCATACTCCCAGCTGCCGCTGAGGCTGGTGCGCTATCACCAACCGCACTAGTCTCACTATCGCGCTTTGCGCGCTCCGATTTTTTGATGGGTTTCTCAACCATTTACCCGGCCCTTTGCTCACGCCTTGCCGATTTTACCCTGAAAGGCGTCCTCCGCCACTAGAATTCAGATCGTGCTGGAATGCTTGAGCTGTCGGCTACCAATGGGGCTGGAGACCGTGCTGTCGTAGATACTCCTGGAGAGAGGCCATTTCGCCCTGGGGAACAATATCCGCTGGCGATAGCTGCGGAGCCTGCATCATTAGCCAACCCGCCGTTGCGCCGCTTGCAGCCCCGATATTCCATTCGCTTTGGTGGATGCGGGTGACGGAGTTAGTAATATGGGTGACGGCGATCGCCTTGCCCCCCATTAATAGATTTTCAGCAGTCTGAGGGATTAAGCTTTCCAGGGGAATGTGAGCTGGACGGACGTTCTGCTCATAGGTGGGGGCGCTAGAGGCTTCATAGGATGGTTTCCAGTTGCGATAACGACAACCGTGGATATCCATGTCGTAATGCGCGACTGCTACCGATGTCGGTCGAAAGTCTCGACCACCATCCTGGTCCCAGCGCATGTCGGCTTGCCGAACCATAAAGTTAGTTTGCCCGTAGGCCTCTCGCCCCAATATGCGGCGTCCCTCGCGAATATAGGGCAGCATACTCAATCCTGTTTGGGTGCCCATGGGAGCCCCGTCGAAGAGATGCGTGAGCGGCTTGTCAGGTTGCGCTTGCGTTTCAATCAGCCAGCGCGAAAACAGGAGTGAATGAACGGCACCATGGCGTAGGGCACTGATGGAAAGACCCCCCATCCAGTTGTCCAATTGCTTAGTCTCTAATAGGCGATCGCGATTGAGAATTAGCGGTGGGTCCATCAAATTCCAGTCGTTGCCGGGATGCCAGTTGACCAAGGTGACGTCTCCCACGATTGGCGTGCCGGCCACCGGGCTATTCTGCGCCAGACTAACGATGCGACGGTAGTTGAAGAAGCTGCGACCGGAGAACATGGGAAACGATTCTAGCGAGTAGCTTCCCCAGTGCTCTTCTATGTTGTACTCCGGTTTGAACTGAAGCAGGTGCTGATAGCTTGCTCCCTTATCGTCTGCGATCGCTAGGGCAAAAGGAAACGTAAACGCCTGCGTGCAGTCCGGGTTATCCTGCTCAGAGGCATCTAACTCGCCCGTAGTTTGCCAAGACTCCGATCCAAGGCGGTAGGGCAAGTCGGCAGAGGCGACGAGTTCGCCAGTATCGGTGGCGTCAATGACAATCCAAGGCTTGTCTTCAGGCGGAACAAGACGTAGCGGAACTTTTTGAAAGGCATCATCACTGGACCAGGAATACCACCTCGGTAACTCTTGCCACAGCTTTCCTTCTGGCATGTAGTTGTCCGTCTTGGGAATCCGACGCACGGCCTGAATCTCAGTGATGTACCGTCCGCTGTCATCAAACAGCACGTCCTTGAACGCGGTTGACGTGGCCCAGCGGCTATCTGGTGAGCGCTGAGCTGATTGCGTCAGCAGTTCCTGAGCCGCCAAGGCTCCGGCATTGGGTGGAAAGCATAGCGCTCCGACCCAGCAGCTGTTGAGATCGGCAACGGGTTTAGAGGGACCAGCCCAAGTGGGCAGGTTTACCATCTGCTGCCGGATAACCTGCTTCAGCTCTTGCCAGCTCGCTGATGTGTTGTTGGAGCGCCGTACAAGCCGTGACTCGTCAATAGCGGATACGCCTTGGGCGCTAATCTGGCCCCCTAGCCATGGGGTCAGCTCGATAAGGCAGGTTTTTGCCCCTGAACGCATGGCGTGAGACGCTGCGGCCAAACCTCCTAGGGAGCCACCGACGACGACGACATCACAGGTCCATTCGTCTTCAGCCGAATGGCGGACAGCATCTGCAAGGGGCAAGATCTGATTTAGCCCAGAACTAACCACTGTCGGCGCGGCAACGGTTGATTCTAGTGCAAACCAACGCCACACTGAAACACCGACGAAACTGCCATAAAATGCAGCAAGGATGCTGACAAATGAAGTGAATTGATAGCGTTGATCGAAGTGTTTCACGTAGATCTAGACGTCTCGAACAAAAACGGTGCTGGATATCCGGTCAGTGCCCTTGCTCAATACTACAAGCTCTGCTTGTTGGTTCAGCAGGTACAGGTCAAATTTGGTGGCTAACAAAACTCTAGGCTTGGTGGCTGATAGCAGACTGCAGGAAGGACTCAATCCGCTGGCGGTAAACCGAGGGGGCTTCTAGCATTGGAAAGTGGGCCGTGTTAGGAATGATCACATGCTCCACCTGGGAGCTTAGGGCAGCGGCGTTGACGCCAAGCTGTGCCGGGATAATTTGGTCGTGCTCCCCAGACACCAACAGCGTTGGCCGTTCGAGAGCTGCGAATTCTTTAGGCATCACCTCTGACGCTCGCTTGCTGACGGCGGTGTAGACCGTACCCATAGCCGCTTCCCCGTTGGCTTGCAGGTAATCCTCTAAGAAGGCCCGTCGTTCAGCTTGGGGAATTGGTTGGTAGAGGAAGCGAGACATGAACAGGCGGTCAACGCCAGGAATGCGGCTCAACCACCTAGGGCGAAGGGCAACCACACCCCGACTCGCTTGATGAAACAGCGCGAAGGCCCAAGGCACATACTCAAAGATACCGCTGCAGGTTAAGATAGCCTGCTCAACGCGATCGCGGTGGCGGTTCACGAACAACACGGCGATCGAAGCTCCCGTGGAATGGGCATTGAGGCAGACCCGCTCTAAGGCGAGGTGATCGAGCAGCAGCGCCAGATCATCGGCATAACCTTCTAGCTCATATCCTAGGGCAGCGACGTCGGCAGGAACAGGTCTAGGAAGTGGCGATCGCCCAAATCCCCGCATGTCGTAAAGCAAACAGTCGAAATTATCGGTTAGCGCTTGGGCTGTACTGATCCAGTAGCGCAACGACCCGCCCCAGCCATGGATAAATAC
>JBARYO010000588.1:0-4084 GCA_049647905.1 Elainellaceae cyanobacterium
AGAGTATGGCGACCTGGGCGAAACTATTGCGTTGGCCCTGCCGCTCGAGACCCTGCCGCTCGAGACCCTGCCCCTTGGGACCCCAGCACTTGGGACAGCATTTCTGGCTCAAAGCGCGACGTTTCATCGGCGGCAGGGCGCGCAATTACCCTTAGGCATCAGGACAATTGCGGCATCGGTCTACCATCCCATAGCCGAAAAGAAGGGACGCGACTGCGTGACCGCCTGCTGCTGTTCCCCTGACAGCTCGGGAGCCGCTTTGCCGTCTTCACCATCTGGCAGCCGAGATTCGGCACAGAATGACGCGGTGCTAAACCCACCAAAGCGGGTCACGGTATTGGTGCGGAACCGCAGGTCAGGGCCCATGAAACGAAATCGCTCGACGGAGCTCATGCTCTCGTACTCCGTCGTGAGGATCATATTCTCCTCCTCATCGACTTCGTATCGGCCCACGATGGGCACAATCTCGGCATAGCCACGCTCCCGCAGCAGCCTTCCCTGCTGTGGGTTCTCCTCGTCCGGAACTAGGGCGAATACCGTCGTACCCTGGTGGTTCTCGCCTTCGCGGTCCCAAGCCATGGAGCCTTGCCAGGAGACATAAGCGCCGCCAATGGCCAGCGCTGGATCGATGTCGTGCAGCTGGCAAATTTCGACAATTTTGGGGTGACTTGCAGGGTAGGTTTGAACCTCAATTTCCGAGTCCCCGGTTTCTGAGCGCCGAAACGGCAGATGATGTGTCGTCCGCTGCGATCGCCACCGCCCTTCACTGAGGCGGAAAAAATCCATGATGTCCATAAAGGTCTTACAAGGGAAACTTACAAATCTAGGGAGAAGAGCGTCGTCTTTGACCGGATAAACCCTGTTTCAAGACGCAAGCCCATGCTTATTATCGTACAGATGAACGACCTCTCCAATGACAGCGATCGCCGGAGCGGAGAATTCAGTTTCCGCCACCTGGGCCACAATGCTCGCTAGGGTACCCACCAGCTCTTCCTGCTCAGGCCTTGTCCCCCAGCGAATCAGCGCCACAGGCGTATCGGACGGTCGCACCTGCTGCATCTGCTCCACAATGTAGGGTAAGTTATGTATCCCCATGTAAATCACAACGGTTTCTGCCCCTTTGGCAATGGCCTGCCAGTCCACCTGGGGGCGATACTTGCCTGCCGCCTCGTGACCGGTAACAAAGGCCACTGAGGAGCTATACCGGCGGTGGGTGACAGGGATACCAGCATAGGCCGGGGCGGCAATCCCTGCCGTGATGCCCGGCACCACCTCAACCGAAACCCCAGCAGCCTCAATATCTTCCACCTCCTCCCCGCCTCTGCCAAAGACGAAGGGATCTCCCCCTTTGAGCCGCACGACAATAGCATGGTGTTGCGCTTCTTGAATCAACAGCTGGGTGGTATCGGTCTGCGGCAGGGAGTGACGGCCCCGACGCTTGCCCGCGTCAATGCGCTTTGCCGTGGGGTTTGCCATAGCCAAGATCTGGGGACTCACCAAAGCATCGTACACCACAACATCAGCGCACTCTAACAGCGTTTTCCCCTTAATTGTCAGAAGCCCAGGGTCACCCGGCCCCGCGCCGACGAGGTACACTCTGCCGACGGGTTTGCTTAATGGAAATTGCATGGAATCAAATCAGCCTTTTTATCACTATCGTGGTAATCCATCGCCCCAGCAACCAAGCTCTCGAACCCATCGCTCTCACTCAACAGCGGCGTGGTCTGCAGGTCGAGACTCGGAAATCTTTGCTGGAGCTGAGCCACCTGTTGCGCGATTGCATCTGTGATGCCCCCTGGAAACAGAAAGTACGGCAAAACCATAATCTGCCGCTGTCCAGCCCGAACGAAATGAGTGACTTGCTCCGTCAACTGGGGCATGGTGGACCAGTAGGCTGGGATCGCCTGCAGCTGGGTTGCCAGCAGCTCGACCCTCTGATTACCCCCAGCGCGGCGGCTGCCATGGGCCAGCACAATGCGAGATGGTGAACCTTTTCCCGTCTCCCTAGCGTCAAAGAGCTGTGCCAAAGTCGGCAGCATCTGCGGCGATTGCCCGAGGTGTGGGACAAGCTGCAGCGTCAGGCGATCGCCAAGGGCGAGCCGTGCGAGTTCAACCTCGTGGGGCACATCTTCTCTGACATGCACCCCTGCTAGCAGAAACAACGGCACGATGATTAGTCGCTCAATACCAGTTTCATAGCGATCGTTGACCACCTGTAGAATTTGCTGGTGTAGCGGGCGATCGGCGCATTCTAAGGCCGCTGCCACAACCTGACAAGACGCACTGTGGGAACATTTTAGCCGCCGGGATAAGCGTTGGGTGAGCTGCTCAGCGGCAGCCCCAGGACGGGGATCGCGGCTCCCGTGGGTAACCATTAGAAACGCGTCGCGGGTAGACGCAGCCATAGGCGATAGTGGGGTAAACAGCACTGTCCAGCAACGGGCATTGCTTTGATGATAATCAATTTATGTGACAAGCTGGTGACGGGCTAGCTGAGCGGCAGCAGGACTGTAAAACAGGTCCGTCCCGGCTCAGAATCCACCATCAGACTTCCTTTGTGGTGATTTTCTACAATTCGCCGCACCACGTCCAGCCCTAGCCCAGAGCCTTTACCCATGGGTTTAGTTGTAAAAAATGGCTCCAGAATGCGGGTCCTGATCTCAAAAGGGATACCTGGACCATTGTCCTCAATCTCGACGCAGACACATGGGCCTTGTCGCCCGGTTCGAACCGCAATGGTGGGAGGAGCGCCACCAGAATCGCCTTCCGTTAAAGCGTCGATGGCGTTGTCGATCAAATTGGTCCAGACCTGATTCAGCTCACTGCCGAAGGCTGTAATCGGGGGGAGATCAGGCGCATAGTGACGCGTTACCGTAATCCCGTGCTTTAGTTTGAAGGCAAACAGGCGTAGGGTATCTTCAATGCCGTCATGGACATTAACCTGCTGCTGGGCAGCGCGGTCCATATAGGAGTAGGACTTCATCGACTGCACCAGCGTAGAGACCCGTTCGGCACCATCTAGGCCACTTTGAATCAGGCCCATCACATCGAAGGAGAGGGCTAGCCAGCGTAACCCCATGTCTCGCAGCTCAGTCGGGTCGTTGCGCCACCGCGCCATGAGGTGCTCTAGATGCTCTGGGTCTAACTCTCCTGCCGCTAATGGTTCAGCCAGTTGCCAAGCATTCTCTACACCGTAATTCTCCAGCCAGTCCAGCAATGCCTCTTCGCGATCGCTTTGGGCTAAGGGATCGTTTTTAGGGTTAGCGATCGCCTCAAAGCCTTTGTCTCGGACTGCCAGCCACTCTTGAGTGTGGGCCTTATCTACCTGACGTTGGCCATAGACAAGATTCATCCGCTGCAGCTCTAGCATGGCGGGGGTCATGTCTTTGAGGACGCGGACCAAAGCAGCGGCAGGGTTGTTTAGCTCGTGGGCTAAACCCGCCGCTAGCGTCCCCAAAGCCGCCATTTTCTCGCGATTTTGAATAAACGATTCTAACCCTCGCAGCCGCTGACCCACCGTCCGAAAAATATCACGCTCAAACTCGCGGCAGCTGTGGATGACGCTTAAGAAGTCAGGGCATTTGAGGCGATACAGATCGGTATCGACATCTGCCGTGAGGGTGACCGGAACCACATCTTCTGTAAGGACCTGGATTTCCCCAAAGAAGGAGGGGCTCTCGTGGCGACCCACAGGGATATCTACTCCCTGACTACGGCGATAGACGGTAATTTGACCGCTGACCTGAATGAAGAAGCCTTTTGCGGGTTCGCCTTCACGCACCAGTACCTCGCCAGAAGCAAGATGAATATGCTCGGCGCGATCGCAGATCCAGTCGAGCTGCGACGGGGGGAGTGCCTGAAATGGTTTTAACTGTAGAAGAGACGTTGAACAGAGCATAGTTACGGCGCACTATTACGGCATTACGCTACTGCTACTGTCACACGGCTCCATCAGAAAAACAATCGAGCCTGATGGCTGCGGCCCTTGTCTCAAATCCACCTCGAGATAGATTGAGCACCTATGCCTGGAAGCCCTCTCAGCACTTGAGACATAATTTAAGGAGATCAACGTACAACCAAGTGA
>JBARYO010000589.1:0-7315 GCA_049647905.1 Elainellaceae cyanobacterium
CGGTATGGGCTGCACTTGCTGCCACAGAAGACCCGTCAAAATTAGCACCGCGCTAATGACCACCCCCCCAACATCTGAACGAGCTTGGCTATCGGTCAGCGCAGGCGTCAACAAGCGGTTGAGCAGCAGCAAGGTTCCGCCCAAGCTACCCGCTATAATGGGTAGCCGTCGCAGAATAGCATTTGAATCTGGATTGGCCACGGGGTTGTATGGTTCACGACGCTCCTAGCACTATCATAGGTGCGGCCCACCTGATAAGGCCGCTGAGGAGAGGATATGTTTGAGCTGATTGCAGCATGGCTGTTGGCCACGAAGTCCGAATCTCCCGCCCTGCTGCGGGCAACAAACCTATCTGCCTGGGTCACTCAGGTGCCCGTCCGGACCCTGCTAGAGCCTCAAGATCGCCCCGATGAGGTAGCTTTACTGGATCTGCAGAATTATCTGGGGGAACTAAGTTATTTTGGCTGGGACACTGAGAACCAGGGGGTATGGCTGCAGTCCGGGCAAACTGTTCTGGCCCAGCATCAGGGGAAAGAGCCGCTTCCTGCTGCTTCCCTAACCAAAATTGCCACGACGCTGGTGGCGTTGGCGACCTGGGGCAGTGAGCACCAATTTGTCACGACCGTTAGCGCGGCTGGCAACATTGAGAATGGGGTTCTCCAAGGCGACCTGATTGTGCAGGGGGGAAGCAATCCCCTATTTGTGTGGGAAGAGGCGATCGCCCTGGCCAACCAGCTGCAGGCTATTGGAGTAGAGCGAATCGCGGGACGCCTTATCATCACTGGTCCGTTTTCCATGAATTACGAGCCCGAACCGCTTGTGGCTGGACGGCTACTGCGCCAGGCTTTTGATGGGGCGCTGTGGACTAGGGAGGTCGAACAGCAGTATGCCCTCATGCCCGCCAATACCCCCCGCCCTTCATTAGCCATTGAGGGCGAAGTAGTGTCAGTGCTAGAGGCCCAGGCTGAGTCCCTCCGTCCGCGTCTGTTGGCCAATCACTATTCCCTCAGCTTGGCGCAACTGCTGAAGCTGATGAACCTCTACAGCAACAACTTTATGGCTGACTTGCTGGCCGATACCTTGGGGGGAGGCGTGGCCATTAGCCGTGAGGCGGCGGCGCTGACGGGGATTCCCCAGCGCGAGATTCAGCTCGTCAATGGGTCTGGTCTGGGGGTGGAAAATCGGCTATCGGCCCGAGCGGCTGCAGTGCTGCTGAAAGCAATTCAGGCTCGACTGGCAGTGCAAGAATTAAGGCTAACGGATATCTTCCCAGTGGCGGGGAGCGATTCGGGCACCCTAAAGGGACGGCGTCTCCCGGATGGAACGCCCGTGAAAACCGGTACCCTAGCCACCGTCAGTGCGTTGGCAGGGGCACTGACAACCCGCGATCGCGACACCGTTTGGTTTGCAATTATCAACCAGGGCAGCAATTTAGTTGAGCTACGAGCCCAGCAGGATTACCTCCTTGAGGATCTAACCCAGCAGTGGGGCACTATAGCGCCAGAGACTATAGAGTCCGAGACTACAGGAAAGACCGCAGGGCGATCGCCTGAGGCCATTTTTGGAGATCCGGCCCGCATCGAGCCTGCCATTTAGCCTACCGCTGTACCCCTTAACGTTTGATTGCGCTTTCCTGATGACTACACTAGAGGTATTCCGACAGAGGACGTCGCTATGGTGGCCTGGACTCTAGATAAGCGAGACATTCGTGCCTTTACGATTTTGGCCATTTTTATCACCCTACTGGCGGGCATCGGCATTGCGCTACTGTCCCGTCAAGCCATCAAGGCCCAGCGCATTGGCCGATTATTGGAAACCAGAAGCTGCAATGGTTGTGATTTAGATGGGATAACCCTACGCCATTCTGACTTGGCAAACACCAGCATCCGCGATGCTAGTTTGCGGGATGTAGATTTTGTTGATTCTGATATGAGTGGCATCGACTTAGCAGAGTCTGTGTTGAGTGGTGCCAACCTAACCCGCGTCAACTTGTCCGGGGCTGATTTGAGTGGAGCCGTGCTCAGCGGGGCTGTCCTCGATCGGGCTGTGCTGACCCAAGCTGACCTACGTGACGCCTATATCGGCGATGCGTCGCTTGAAGAGGCGATTTTAGACAACGCTGTCATGGGGGATGCTATCCTCACCCGCACGAACCTCCGCCGAGCCTCATTGGGAGACGTCAGTTTACAGCGCGCAGACTTGGACGGTACCGATCTGCGGGAAGCGAAAATGAGGGAAGCGCGGATGGTGCGGATTAGCCTGGGGGATGCCAACCTTGAGGATGCCGATCTATCCAAAACAGACCTACGGCGGGCGGACCTGCGGCGGGCAAACCTCCGGGGCGCAGACCTACGTCAGGCTAATTTGCGGGATGCCAATCTCAGTAGCGCAGATTTGGCGGCGGCCAATTTATCCAACGCGAATTTGTCGCGGGCGTTTTTCCGAGATACTGATCTATCGAACGCTGTTCTGCGCAGCAGCAACCTCCGCAGCGCTAATCTTTTCAAGGCCAATCTCAGTGGGGCCGATCTGCGTAGTGCGATTTTGCAGGACGCGAACCTCCGCCGCGCTAACCTAGAAGACGCCAATTTGGAGGGTGTTGATTTGGGCACCGCTCGTTTCTGCGATACGACAATGCCCAATGGCGTGATCTTGAATCGGGACTGCTAGATCACAATCGGGCTGTAAGGTGATATTCTCCCTACAGCCCAGGTAGCCTATGGCCTAGGCAACAGATTGATAGGCGGTCTCAGCCAGTATCCCTCCATTTGGATCTGGGTTAGAGCCGAACCCCAAGAGGCTATCATCAGTGATTGTGCTGCTGCCTATTGGTAGCGTGAGGGTGCCAATGCCCTCACCCGCTCCAACCAGAGCGTCAGCGGCGGCGATTGTGACGCTTTCAACGCTCGCCATGATATTGTCCTGGCCACTGGAGAAGGGAACGCTTCCCACGGAGGGTTGTGGGGCGCTACCGGTTGACGGAGCGCTGACCATGGGCTGCGTCACGATGTCGTCAGACTCCGCCACCTCGCTCAGCGTTCCGCCAATTAGATCGCTACTGGCACTCGAAGCCCCCCCAACAACCGTTACAGCCATCGCCGCCGGACGGAATTCGATGTAGTCGACGCGAGCATGCTCTGCCGTTCCAACCGTGCCGGCTTCAATCCCTTGCAAGGTGATGCGATCGCCTCTAGAGATCTCGACGCCCTTAATCTCATGGGAGGTCAGGGTCTGGGCATTGGCCAAATGACTACCGAGCTGCTGATCCATGGTGATGTCAGCCAGCTGCTGGGAGCCTTTGTTTAGCTTAAGCGTACCAATGCCATCATTCTCATCGAAATAGGCGATGCTGATGTCATAGGTGCCGGTAGCTCCACTGAATTCAACAGTGGCCGAGCCAGTTTCGTTGCTCGCGCCGCGAACCATGCTAATTCCCTCACCATCAGAGGCGGTGCCAATCGACTCGACACGATAGCCTCCAGAGAGCTGCATATCCTCAGCTTC
Organism: Elainellaceae cyanobacterium; assembly: GCA_049647905.1. Classification (GTDB taxonomy): domain Bacteria; phylum Cyanobacteriota; class Cyanobacteriia; order CAKZMO01; family CAKZMO01; genus JBCCAG01. The sequence continues at coordinate 3,505 of JBARYO010000589.1, forward strand.
AACGCGAACTGTCTCGGTAGTGCTGAGCTTTGCCAGGTCAGATTCAAGGCCGGATATCGGCGGTGTCGCTGGCGGGGGTGTCTGGATAGGTGCTGGCGTTGGTGCAGCAGCGCCAGAGGTGTCAACGATGCTGTAATCGAGATCGACCGTCGCGATCGCCGCCCCCTTCCCACTCCCTTGGGTATACGCCGTCGCTGTGATGGTGTAGGTTCCAGTTTCGACAGCCTCGCCATCAAAATCGCCGTTGCTGTCGCCAAATAGGGCGTAGGGCTTGACGCTTTCGGTGCGTCGACTGCTCTGGACCAAGCCTTGATCGGTCGTTACGCTAGCGTCAAACGTGACACTCTTGACCAGACTGGCATCGGGATGATTGGGATTGACCTGCGCGATTAGACTGTATTCCGACAACCCCAGGCCGTTCAAGTCGATTTCACTGCCCGCAGCGAGGGAACCCAGTCCTGTCACAATCTGGTCAGTCTCCGCATTGATCACAGCAAAGGTGAGCAGGGGAGCATCGCTCGTTGGGTCAGGGGACGGGGTCGGCGGTGGGGTAGTCGGGGTCGGAGGCTCGGGTTGGGGATCAGGGGGCGAAACAGGCGGCGGAGTGGGGACAGCTCCACTCAGAGTAGACTCGGGACTGTCAGCATCCCTGAGGATACCATCGTTGCTGAGGGTGATACGATCCAGCACGTAGCCATCCGAGCGACCCGAAATTTCAAGACGGTACAGTGTGTTTGCTTCTAAAGAGACCTGAGCATCTGATTTCGTCCCCTTTGCATCGAAAGTTCTACCCCATCGGAGTTCTTCGTTTGAATTCCCGAGGCCGGTAAACAACTTTGTGGGCTCCTGTACGACCTCACCCGTCTGAACGTTGATGATCGAGATATAGGCGTCGTTGCCTGTGTCCGTCCGCTCTACACCGTTCTCGAAGCGATCGCCCGCTCCCATGGCGCTCCTGACGCGACCGGAATGCAGCCCGATACTGTACTGTCCTGCCTCGTCAGTCTCAAACTGATAGCTGAGGGTTTGCCCCTCAGAAACCCGACCATAGCTGCTTTTCACCGGGTTCCACAGAACGGTTTGCTTCCCGTCAACGACGACGGGCACCCAGTCTCCCTCAAGCTCAGTATTCTCTGCTTCGATGATGACTTGACCGTTGCTCGCAAGGTAAACATCACCGCTAGTGGGGGCGGACAAATCTCCTGGCGGCGCGGCCTCAGGAATAGGCTCAGACGAGAGTGAAACGGGGAGGGGGTTGGTGTCAAAGAATGCCTTGACGTCGTTGGGGTCAGCTTCTGCTTGCCCTGTCAGCGCGTAGAAGAGCATCCCCGCATCTGACGGATCGTTGACCTTTTTTCGGGCATCCTGCATCAAGCCTCTCGCCTCTTGCAGGATGGGATCACTGGTGCTGTCCAGCCAATCCCACTTAAAGCTATTGAAGCCCTTACCGGTATCGCTACCATTGTTTTGGTCACGGATTTCAATTTGCTCGACCTCAGGAAAATCGTTGCGCAAATCGGTCCAAGTGCGGGGTTCACCACCACCAGGGCGGCTGCCTACGGCGCGGTTTTCGTTCCAGCTGGAGTGGGACAGTAGCGTCACATTGCTGCGGTTGATCGGACTTGTTTGCTCAAGAGCCCGGTAAATCGCCTCCATCGGCCCGCCTTCGATGGCCAGCACCGTCCCACCGGAGTCAAGAATCGCAACCAGTGCATCGGTTGTTGCTTGAATGCCGTCTTGATAGCTGTAGCTGGTAATACCGAGCTTTTCAGCAAATGCGCCGCTTTGGCGCATGGCATCGACCATGGAACTTACATTCGGTTCGTTGATGTTGTTGCCATAGAAGAATGTCGTTTTTCCCTCTAACCCAGCAGCAGCGACCAAGGCTGCTGAAATGGGTAGAGCAGCAATATCATCCCTATCGTTATTGTTTCCGTCAAAGTGAAATGTGACATGGTCAAAGTCAGCGAGATTAATCATCTCTGCCATCGTCATCCCTCTTGAAAGCGTTGTTCAGTGGTTTTTCTATAGCCATTCCGAATGGCCATAGAACCGGTACATGCAACCCCTGAAACGTCGCTAGTTCTCTAATTCAAAGCGACTTAGAGATCCTGGAATACGTGATGTCCAGCGTTGTTCGCGGCCAAAGTGGGGCGAACATTAACAAACGTTAACAGAGCCAATCCGCGGTGGGTAATGGGAATAATACGGAAACTTCACTGAAACTTTACCCCTGCGATACGACTCTACAGACTGGGTAACCGATAAAAAGTTCCAATTTTATAGAGGCTTCTCCATTGCGATCGCCTCGCAGATCAGTAGATTCAAGGCTGCAGCGCATCGATTTGGGCCTGTAGCTGTTCAATTTGAGCGGTTTGGGCTTGCATATGGCTTTGGAGCTGATGAAGCGTCTTTTGCAGCTCTGGCAGCCGTCGCTGCAGCACTGCCGATCGCAGCCATTGGGCATGGGGCATGGGGGGATAGCCCGATATCGTAGCTCCAGGCTCCACATCATTGATCGCCGCCGTGCGGGCGGTGAGGGTTGCGCCGTTGCCAATAGTGGCCTGATTCGTGACCCCCACCTGCCCTGCAAAGATAACGCGATCGCCCACCGTGACGCCGCCGGCTAGCCCCCCTTGAGCGGCCATGGCACAGCCCCGCCCGATGGTGCAGCCGTGGGCGATGTGGACCAGATTGTCTAGCTTAGTGTCTTGGGCGATGTGGGTTTCTCCCACCGCTGGCCTATCCACCGCTGAATTGCAGCCAATTTCCACCCGGTCTTCCAGCACCACAAGCCCCGACTGCTCCATCTTCACCCAGCCCTCGCGGGTGGGCACAAAGCCAAACCCTTCCGCGCCGATGACCACACCACTGTGGATGACGCAATCCGCGCCGATGCGGCTGCGCTCGTGAATCGTGCAGTTGGCATGCAGCACCGTGCGATCGCCAATGGTGGCTTCGGGATAAACCACCACATTGGGGTGAATACAGACCCCGTTGCCGACGGTCACCTGAGCTTCAACAACGGCGTGGGCTCCAATGGCAACCTCTCGGCCCAACGTAGCGGAGGGGTGAATAACGGCGGTGGGGTGAACCCCTGGTGGTGGCGCGTAGGGTTGGTAAAAGAGGGCGATCGCTTGGGCAAAGGCGAGACGAGGATAGGAGACGCTGAGCCAGGGAATACCGCGATCGCTGGCCTGCTGCTGCAGGACGTCGCTAACAGGCAAAATCAGAGCGCCAGCCTGGGTGGTATTCACGTAGGCCGCAAATTTTTTGCCGTCGATGTAGCCAATGGCGTCGGCGGCAGCCTTATCAATGGCAGCGACACCGGTCAGCTCGGGGTTGCGATCAGGATAGGTTGTGAGGCTGCTGTCGACAGCCTGAAGGCGCTGTGTGATTTCGCTGAATTTCACGGAACTTGCTCTGTTCTTGATGCCGATGAATGGGCGCAACCCTATCGTACGGGCAAACGGCTATTTGGCCCCTATATGGGAACGGGCACAACCACATCATACGGGCATGGCCATTTGCCCCTATCGCCCCCCAAACGGAACAGGTATAACCATTGCGCAATCGATTTACGATCCGACCTGACCATAGGTCAAAAACGCCACACATTCCACATGGGCGGTTTGCGGGAAGAAATCTATCGGCTGCACCCGCGTCACCTGATATCCGCCTTCACAAAGGATTTTAAGGTCGCGGGCCAGGGTAGCCGGATTGCAGCTCACGTAAACAATTTGAGGCGATCGCAGCCGCACTAACGCCTCCATCACCGCCGGAGCGCAGCCCCGACGCGGCGGATCAAGCA
>JBARYO010000590.1:0-4457 GCA_049647905.1 Elainellaceae cyanobacterium
CTACAAAGGGGTCTTCAATGATATGCAACCACATACGGAATGGGAATGCCTCAGTTTGTTAACCCATTTTCCAAGGCATAGCGCACCAGCTCCGTGCGGCTGTTGGTTCCAGTTTTGCTAAACAGGCGACTCACGTATTTCTCGACGTTGCGGACGCTGGTTTCTAGTCGACGGGCGATCTCCTTATTCATCAATCCCTCCGCCACCAAATCCAAAACGCTCTTTTCTCGAGGCGTAAAGTCGATATCAACAGATGCCGAGGCTTGGGTAATACTGGTGCGCTGACCCAGCATGGTGCGGATCTCAGCAATCTGGCGGGCCATCTCAGCAATGTCTGGGTTCTCGCCATTAGAGGCTTCTGAACGCACCGCCGATCGCCGCTCTAGTAACCCTTCAACCACCGCCACCAGCTCATCGGGATCGAATGGTTTAGAGATGTAGGCATCACAGCCAGCTTGATAGCCTTGGATGCGATCGCTAGTCATGCCCCGAGCGGTTAGGAAAACCACAGGTAGGGTCTTGAGGCGATCGTCCCCTCGCATCTGCTTCAAGAATTCGTAACCGTTGACCTTCGGCATCATGATGTCTGTAATCACCAGGTCAGGTAAAAACTGCTGCAGCTTCTCCCAGCCGTCTGTAGCGTTGTTAGCCACCTGCACCGTAAAGCCGCTGTCTTCGAGATACGCCTGTACGGCCTCCCTCAGCCCCGGTTCATCGTCCACCAGCAGCAGCTGTCCTCCCGCCATTCTGTTCTCCTCTCCGCTCATGTCACGGTTCTTGTGGGTTGCGTCGTCGTCAATACCAGTGTAATCCGAATGTAAGCAGCGGTCAGAATCCTTGAGATCCCTGTAGAGACTTATCCCATAGCGCCGTAAAACAGACCACGCTGGGTCATAGAGATGTTAAGACAGGAGTTGTTCCCAATCAAGTCTATGCGGTATATCTACCAGCTCTGGCGTAGATTCCAGTACGCCATTGCCACGCTAGCCTGCGCGATCGCCGCTGCCATAATCATTTGGGCTGACGTCTATCCCCTCCTTGCCCCCAATCGCCCCATCCCCGATGCCGATGCCCTGGTCATCGAAGGCTGGATGCCGGATTACGCCATTGAGGCTGCCGCCGCTGAGTTTCACCGGGGGCACTATCGCTTCATTGTGACCCTGGGCAGCGCTGTTACCCACAACAAATATTTCATTGGTTATAAGACCTTTGCCGATCTGTCAGCCGCCACCCTTGCCACATTGGGGGTTGACCCCGACAAAATTGTGGCGCTGCCCTACAGTCTCGTATCTGTAAAGCGCACGGCCACTGCGGCGATCGCGCTGGGGCAGTGGCTACAAGATGCCGATATTTCCCTTAAGTCCATTACCCTCTGCTCCCTCGGACCCCATGCTCGCCGCAGCTGGGATCTGTACCGCGACGCCCTCATGCCCGAGATCCAGGTGGGGGTTCTCTCGCTAACGCCCCAGGACTACGAGCCGTCTTGCTGGTGGCGCACTAGCAGTGGTGCCCGAATTGTGGTGGGCGAAATGATCGCTTATACCCATCATTGCCTGTCTCGGCGGCTAAACCAAGTTTTGTAGGGCGTCTTGGCTCTCGCGGTGAAGCTGACGGGAGATCCGAAACAGCTCTTGCCCAGTGTGAATATAATGCTCGTTATAGCAAGAGGTAAATCGCTCGAATTCGTCCAGGGCATCTCCCACCTGGTTCAAACAGTAATACAGCCCGGAGGCTGCAGCAGCAACGTTAGCCGGGTTGGGAACGGATCGAAAGATATGCTGGGCGCGATCGAGGTGGAGGCGGCAGGATTCAATGTAGTTCAAAAACTCGTCCATCAGCTCATCATCAAACGGGTCCAAGGCCAGCTGATCTAGAGCGCTGTCTAGGGAGCCCAAAATGTCGCTAAGCTGCTGGTCAATGGGGCGGTAGACGGCTGTAAGCCAGGTCTGCAGCTGGGCATCACTTGTTTGACCTGGAGAGGGGCAGCGCTTTGACCCGTAGGCCGCAGAGCCAGATTGCGTTTGGGTGTTCCGGCGTTGAGTTCCTTGACGACGCCCATAGTCAGCTGAACTTCTGGAACTAGCTCGGCGGCTATCCATGTCAGAGGAGTACCGCAGCTGGATATCATACTGTCGGCGCTTGTGGGGATCTCCCAGCACTTCGTAGGCAGCGTTGATATGGCTGATGCGATCGTGGTCTCGAATAGTGCGATTGCTGTCCGGGTGAAACCGTTTTGCCAAGCGGCGGTAGGCTTGTTTGACGTCAAGCTGGCTGGCTTCGGGGTGCAGTTCGAGGAGCTGGTAGTAATCGGCTGACATGCCTAATATTGTACTGGCATCCTTAAGGTCTAGCTAGATGAGGGCGGCGTTCAGCCCACCGCTATAGAGGCTAGCTCTGTGTCTTGAAATAGAGGCGTACTCAAGTAGCGCTCACCAAAGCTAGGCTGCACCATGACGATGAGCTTGTCGCTATTCTCGGGACGGCGAGCAACTTGCACCGCTGCTGCCAGAGCAGCGCCGCTTGAAATGCCTGACAGTAGCCCCTCCTCTCTCGCTAGCCGCCGTCCAAATGCGATCGCATCGTCGTCCGTGACGGCAATCACCTCATCGATCAACTCCCGTCGAAGCACTTGGGGCACAAATCCAGCGCCAATGCCCTGAATTTTGTGGGGTCCGGGCTGCCCGCCAGACAAAACAGAGCTATTTGCAGGCTCAACGGCGATCGCCTGAAATGATGGCTTACGCCGCTTAAGCTCCTCTGAAACCCCGGTAATGGTTCCGCCAGTACCTACACCAGCGACGAGGATATCGACAGCGCCATCGGTGTCATCCCAGATCTCAAGTGCTGTTGTTTCGCGATGGATTTTGGGATTGGCCGCGTTGCTAAACTGTTGCAGCATATAAGCGTCAGGCAGCTCGTCCACAAGCTCCTGGGCTCGCTGAATACAGCCGCCCATGCCCCAAATGCCGGGAGTCAGTTCCAGCTGAGCACCATAGGCCCGCAGCATTGCTCGGCGCTCGGCGCTCATGGTTTCAGGCATCGTCAAAATGAGGCGGTAGCCTTTTGCCGCTGCTGCCATCGCTAAGGCAATTCCCGTATTGCCCGATGTAGGCTCTACCAACGTGGTTTGACCCGGTGAAATCTTGCCATCTTGCTCCGCAGCCTCGATCATACTAATGCCAATGCGGTCTTTGACCGACGCGGAGGGATTCAGACTTTCCAGTTTCACCACAATGGTTGCGACACACCCTTCTGCTGCCGGAATTCGGTTGAGTTGGACCAAGGGGGTATGGCCAATTAAGTCAGTTACTCTCTGGGCAATGCGCATGGTGTTAAATGTAGTACATAATATCGACTTGCCGCTGCGCAGCGCACTGCTCAGCTAGATCCTGTAGCGTATATCCCTGTAGCACTGTATCGGCGGCCTCCTGTGCCTCACGCCACACCGTATGAACGACAACGGTGGATGGAGAGGTTTCGGATGGTGATGTTGTTTGGGGGGTCAATCCTTCAACGCAACGCAACACGTCCAGCAGGCTAATGTTCCGAGGTTCACGAGCAAGAAGGTATCCCCCTTTAGCCCCCCGTTGACTCCGTACCAAGCCAGCGCGCCGAAGAATAGCCAAAAGCTGCTCAAGGTAGCGATCTGGAATAGATTGATCCGCAGCAATCTGCCGAATTTGTAGGGGCTCTCCCGTAGAGTAATGGCCTGCTAGCTCTAGAAGCGCTAGCAGCGCGTATTCGCTTTTGGTTGAAAGTCGCACAAGTTGTGTTGTGTTGTCTAGCCTCTAGTATACTCCGGTTCCCCGCAGGGGTTTTGCTGGTTTATAGAGAATTCTTAAGCGAACAAAAAAGGGCACGGACTGTGTGGTCCGCGCCCTTTTTAAATTGTGTGGAAGCTTACCAAAAGGGGTGAACTTAACTTAGAACTGGAACGTTGTCCGGATGTTGCCGATAATGCTGTCGTCAAAGTCGCCAGCACCGCCAAAGTCGGGGTCGTCAATGTAGACAACGCTAGGCGTGATGGAGATGTTGTCGTTCAGCTGATAGCGGTAGAACACCTCGGCCAAGAAGCTAGTGTCATTATCAACAAAGTCAGCCGTGTAAGGCGCAACGCCGGCTACAACACCTAGCTGGTTTCCTTCACCCAACAGATCGTTGATGGCTAAGGTACCCTGGTAGCTCCAGACCTCGAAGTCATCCAGAGCGCTGATGCTCTCGATATCAACGTAGGCGATGCCGCCACCAAGCTCAAGGACATCGTCGAACAGGCGGAAGTTAATCTGACCACCGTAGGTGTTAGCAACCGCAGGGCGACCGCCGATACCGAAGTCATCGCCGTCAGGATCGTAGGCGTTGACATAGGTGATAGCCGCATCGAAGAAGTCGCTCAAGAAGGTGAGCTGACCAATGGCGCTGTAGGAGCCGTTGAACAGACCTTCTTCCTCAGCAGGGCT
>JBARYO010000591.1:0-13437 GCA_049647905.1 Elainellaceae cyanobacterium
TGCGTTTGAGCGATCGCCATACAGCCCCAAAGGGACGCGTTGCGAGCTGAAATGGAAGCCCAAGCAGCCTCTACTCAATCAAGTGCGCGCAAAATTAGCGGATCGTTTTGGCCAGCGAAACCGTAACTAGGATATATCCCCGTGATTGAGCCTCTAATTCCATCCCCCAACCCCCTATCTGCACAGCGTCAGGGCACCTCAATAACCCATCCATCACGCATCCGAGAGCTGGACGCCCTTCGCGGCCTAGCGGCCCTTGGCGTTGTCTTTTACCACTACACCACCCGCTACGGCGAAATCTACGGCCACACTGAAGGCTTGCCGTTTAGCGTTCCAGCGGGACGGTATGGTGTGCTGCTGTTTTTCATGATCAGCGGCTTTGTGATTTTGATGAGCTTGGAACGCACCCAGACTGCGCTCGATTTCCTCATCAAGCGACTGACACGGCTATATCCCACTTACTGGGCGGCGATCGCCGTTACTTTCATCGCAGTAGCCGCCTTTGGTCTCCCCGGGCGAGAGGTGACGGGGCGAATTGCCCTGCTCAATGGGCTGATGTTTCACCCCCTCTTCAACTTGCCCGATGTGGACGGGGTGTACTGGACTCTGCTGGTGGAGCTAATTTTTTATGGGATTATGGCCGGGCTGTTTGTGATGCGAGCCATGCCTCATATTGAATGGGTTATGGCGCTGTGGTTGGGCGTCAATGCCCTAGAGACTCACAACATCTTGATTGAGGTGCCAGCTATGGCGGAGCGCTGGCTGATATTGGAATATGCCCATTTTTTCATTATGGGAATCATCTTCTATCGCATCCGTCAGCATGGCGAGTCTGGACTACGCTACGGCATTTTAGCCGCCTGTCTCGCGTCCCATATTGCCATAGCGCCGGAGCCGGATAAGCTCATCGCGGTGCTGCTGTTCATGGCGGCATTTTTCCTCATCAATGCCGGATGGCTGAGGGCGATCGCCGTTCCGCCACTGCTGGCCTTGGGCACTGTCTCCTATCCCCTCTATCTCATCCATCAAAATATTGGCTACATTGTCATTCGGGCCTTGGAGTCTTGGGGGGTCTCCCCGGCGCTGAGCATTATTGCGGCCACCACAGTAGCGATCGCCCTAGCGATTCCCATCGTCTATGGTGTGGAACAGCCGGTGGTGCGTTGGGTGAAGGCAATGTATCGATGACGACAGATGTCCATTCCCTGTGGCGCATCGTGCCAGTTAATCGACATGTGATTGGTGCTGTGGCCAACGCTATAGCTGACATCATTAGCGCGACGCGACAGGTGCTGGGGCGCAATAGTGCGCCCCAGAAAGCGCCTACCGCAGGTTGTAGCCAGCTCCCAGGAGCACCCCCACTGCTGGGTTATCGAACAGCGACGCACTCACCGAGGCAGTGGCTGTTATGCGGGAGTTGATGGGAACATCAACGCCGCCTGTTGCCAAGAAGTCAACACCGCTGTCATCGCCTAGTGAGATGGCTACTCCCGCCCCGATATAAGGAGATACCCTGAGACCGACCTCTTCAGATACGTTCTCAGTCACCCGAGTCACCCCAGGAATGAAGTCGAGGGTAACGGGTAGCAGAATAGTCGGGTTGTCTTCAATCAGCACCGTAGGGCGCAGCGAGACGTTGCTGGTCAGGCCAACTTTGCTGAATACGGCGAAACTGGTTTCACCCAAAGCCGTATCACCATCACCGACACCGATGTTGGCCCCAATGCCGATGTAGCTCGGACCAGAACGCGTAGATCGACCGGGGGAAATGCCCCTCGTATCCACGTCGAATGGTTCCTCAGGAGCGTCAGCGGCCTGGGCCGTTAGCGCTGCGCCTGTCGTTGTAGTGTCTGCTGATTCAGACGTCACGGCGTTGCTTGCTTGTAGCGGATGCAATGCACTCGCGCTGAGCTGGAGTGGGGCATCAGCGGATGCCTCAATAACCGTTTCAGATTGTAGCGGCTGGGCCGTTTGCGCTTGGGCTGATAGCCCTCCGGCTAATGTCAATACCGTTGCTACCGTTGTAGCATAGCCAACCCGCCCGTATAAACCGACGTGAAACATGGCCATTAGAGTTTCCTGTCCTCGTTGAAAATAGTCGAACCTAATTTAATTATCGGCTAAATATCCCCGTCGCGCCCTGGGCTGTGTGGCAGTTTACAAATCGTTTGAGCTTTCTGCGACAGTGTTTTGAGTATGACCCAGCGCGATCGCATATTTCAATCTACTGTCGCTGTGGTTTGACTAGGGGCGGGCGGCTTATCCGTTACGGATTCTGATGGGCTGGTAGCGCTTTCTGGTGCGGAGGGTAGGCCAAGCTGCCCTCGGGCCTGGGCTAGGGTGGCGGCAACGCTGGTTTTCCCTACTGACAGCAACGTTTGCTTCGTGTCAGCAACGATCGTATCGGACTGAATATTGTCCAACCGGCTAACCGCGTCACGGGAGGCCCGCCCTGCGGCGATCGCTGTTGCCGTTCCCCAGTCAAATGCCACCAGGACTAGACATATCAATAGCCAAAGGAGTAGGCTACCTTCTCTGATGATGGTCCAGGTCGTCGTCAGGGCAGACCGGTAGGACTGGCGTGTCTTTGAGCCTGCCAAGGCTTGCCAAAACTGCTGTGCCTGCAGGCGAATTCGCTGGGTCATAGGTCTGTTGCCTCCGTAATGACATAGGGTAGGGATGTAGTACGACTACATCCCGCTGTAGTCAGTCATTCTGGTAAAGATTAAGAACGTCGGCACGATTTGATAAATTTGTCTAGTATCTTTAATCATAACGTTAGCCATTTCCTGGCACGCGGCACGATATAGATAGCCCAGATGGCGACTGATGTCCCACACATTGCGCCCCCATCGAGTATTAGCGGTAAGGACAGAGAGAAGCATGGATAATCGTCAACTCAATGCCTGGCGCATCCTCGCCGCAAGAGCGCTGGGCATGTTTATTCCAGGCATATCTGACCCGACGCCCACGCTTCTCGACGATAGAGTGGACGATCTGCTACGGGAGCTGAGCGGCCAACCTCTCAGACCCATTGGAAGCCCCCCCTATGTTGGAATCTTTGGCGATCGCCCCTTGACCGATCTGCGGCAGCGGGCGGCAGGGGGGATAAGAATTTTTTTGGAGCACCTAGACGCCGATGGGCTAGAAGCCGTTGATGAGAAGGCCGATGAGCTAATTCGCTCCCTGCGAGGCTTTTCCCTGTCGCGCCCCACTGGTGTTCACCCCTACGAGGGACTGTTTGGCTACACGACGGCCAGCGTCAGCGTCTTGCAGCTGATGGCCTGGCGGCGGTTGGCGGGTCAGCGGCTGCAGCAGCTAGTGGACCAAATCCCAGACCCGATGGCCACCCCCGCCGACGCGCAAGCAGATACTCTGCTGCGGGCCTTGGCAGGCCAGCCAGCTCGGCCCCAGGGACGATCGCCCTATATTGGCTTATTTATCGTGCCCGGTAGTCTGCCCTTCCCAGAGTTTCGCATGCGGGCGGCGGATGCGCTCAAGATGTTTGTGGACCATCTGACGAGCGATCGCATCGGTTCCCAGGACGCCGTGATTGACAACGCCATTCGCACCATCTCGACGCTGAGAGGCATTGTTCAGCTACCGCCGCGCCCGATGGGTCGGTTGCCCTACGAGGGACTGTTTCCACGAATTTCAGAGGTGAATGAGGCACAGCTACGGCGCATTGCGCCTCGGGCTGCGACGTCTCAGCTGCGCAAGTTCGTAGCCCCGCTGAACATCACCATGGCCGAATTTGGCATCGACACTCCCCTGCGACAGGCCCATTTCCTAGCCCAGCTCGCCCATGAATCGGGAGAATTCAACTTTGTAGAAGAGATTTCAGATGGGACCCAGTACGAAGGGCGATTGGATCTGGGCAATGTTGTCAATGGTGATGGCCCCCGCTTCAAAGGGCGAGGGTTGATTCAAATTACTGGGCGGGCAAACTATACGGCCTGCAGTGTTGGGCTGGCCCTGGGCAACCAGCTGGTGGAGCGGCCAACGCGGCTGACGGAAGATGAGCTGGCGGCGAGAAGCGCAGGCTGGTTCTGGAGCGTCAACCGGCTGAATACGTTGGCTGATACCGACAATGTTGTGGCGGTGACGCGCGTTATTAACGGCGGCGAAAACGGCCTCGCTGACCGCAGCGTGAAGCTCGCCAACGCGAAGCAGGCTTTTCGCATTTGAGCAATTAACGAACTTCTCGCTCAAATGTGGCCTTAGACCTAAGCCCAGACCGCAGATACGTAGATAAAGTATCCGGCATACGACGCACCTATCAGCCCGATAGCAATCCGACAAGCCCAGGAGCGATAGTACCTCAGCAGCAGTAAACAGCTCGCCACCACGGCTAGGATCTCCATTACGCCAAAAACACCGCCGTAGTGATTCGGATCCCAGTACGAGACAGGGCTCTCAAATCGCCAGTTTGATAGGGGAAAGAAATGGCGGTGACCGTCGTCGTGGTGCAGGGGCAAGTCTCCTGCAATGTGGAGCAGCATGCTGACAAATAGCAGGATGCTGGAGCGCGATCCGAGCCAAAGTGCTAGACCCAACCCTAGCAACACTAGCGGAATTGAGTTGAATAGATCGATAAAATTTTGCCACTCCGGTAGGTAATAGGCTTGCCGCCAAATGACCTGCTCTGGAGTGCCTTTGAGCTTCTCGATGCCGTAGAACGCAAACATGGGCAAGTCGGGCAGCAGCCCACCCAAGATCACAGGCATCAAGACGGCAGTCTTGTCCTGTCGTCCGATGCAGAGCAAGTTGAGGACAACGTGGGCTGGGGTGTTCATGTGACGAGATTTACGAGAATTGCATCAAATCCATGCGTGATTAGCATCAAGACTGCGTCAAACATAACAAAATGTAAATCTGGTTACAGAACGGGCGATCCACAGTTGAGATCCTGGTGCAGAGCCTGCCCATATTCTGGCGTAGGCTCCAGCAGATGTCGCTCACAGAATGCTATGAACTCAGTTGTACTCTCCGCTATTTTAGGTCTGATCGCTGGCGTTGGACATGGCATCGTCTCCTACTACGCTGACTTGCCTGTGTCTTTGGTGGAACAGGCCATCCCCTCACTGCAAACCGACGCTTTCTAGCGATCGCGCGACGAACGGGGCGTTTCTGGTTCTGACGTACTGGTTCTGATAACTCGACGCTGGTCAATCGGTGCTGCTGTGTAGAACCGTAAACTGAACAATAAAAAAAATAAAAAAAGTAGCAGTTGTTACAAAACCATCAGATAATAGTTGAGTTGCTACATTAAGGCTGTATCTGATGACCTACAACAACTCAACACGATCTACGGCTGACCCAGTAATTGCAATTGGGCTCGCAGCTGCCTTCACAACGTTTGTGGTGGGCTATGCGGCTACTCGGGTTTCTTTAATGAATACCTCTGCAACCAATGTTCAAACTGAAGATGAGGTTATTGTCATTCCTCACCAGGCGGAGCTTTGGCGAGGCTTCGGCCCAACGCAGTAAGACGAGATTGTTCCTGGAGGGACAGTTCCTCAGCAATACAACGAGCATCTAAAATAATTCGTCCCTGCTCCCGAAACGTCCGGCAGGGGCGAATTGTTGTTTCAAGGACGGGCTGCTCGCCTTGACGCAAGCGCAGTACGGCCTCTGTTGCTGTGGGTTCAATTTGCCGTAGCCATGCATTGCGCTCGATATACTGCGGTTTGAAGGCCGGTCCATCCACAAGCCAGAGGTCAACGCCGTACTTTTGAATAAAGGCCACGACCACCTCTGGATCTAGGCTGTACTGCGCCGCCAGCAGATCCTCGGTTCGTGCCTGAACTTGCCGGTAGTAGCCCAGATGATAGGGGTTAGCGGTTTCAGAGCTGGATAGGACCGAGCGCTTTGATAGGGCAGGGATATTGTTGGCTTCTGCCGATAGGGATGCAATCACGGTGTCTTTGGGTTGATCGGCCAAAAACCCATACATCTCTGCCCCCTCCGCCGTGACGTAATCCGGATTGGGGTACTCATCCATCAGCAGAGGGTAGCCGAAGCAGTATAGGCTAGCCAGCCCTACGACGCCCCAAGCCATCAAGCGCTGACGGGAGGCCCGCTGTTGGCTGACCCAGCGAAATCCGGCATCGATTAATATCACCAGGGCAATCCCGGCGGCGATCGCTGCCACCATGGGTAAACTGTGCTTCGCGTAGCGGCTGGGGAGGTGCAGCCGAAACAGCAGCGCATGGGCCAGAAAAAACATCCCCACTGAGGCCCCAATCACCTGCAGCAAAATGGCGGCCTGGGGCGTTACTTTCTGCGCCAGGGGAAACCGCTGCGACGCTCCCCTTGGACTGGTCTTTGCCCATCGCCACAGCAGCAATGGAAGCAGTAGGCCGGCCCAAAGCTCCGGCGGGCGCTCATACTTACACCAGCTGTAGGGTACAATCCCCGATCGCTCGCCGCAGAGCCAGAACTTGAGCGGGTTGTCGAAAAAGAAATTCTTGCGGCCATCCCCCTCCAGAGTAGGCAGCGCCCTGGCCTCTGCCACCGTTAGCACCGGCCCGTAGTCCGAGATCTTTAGGGCGTAGGGCAGCATCATGACAAACGCCACGCTCAGCCCGGCGGCACAAAACACATAGTTTTGGCGCAGGTTTGACAGACGGAGTCCACCATTCCGCCAGTCCAGCAGCTGCAGCACGAGTACTCCCGAGGAGAGAAACACCGCTTGGGGGTAAAACAGCCCCTGCAGCACAATGGTAGCCAGGCAGGGTAGCAGCGCCCGCCGCACCACATAGTACAAGAACGCCAGGAAAAAAGGATAGATAAAGGCCCGTGGTGTGGCAGAGGCCACATCGTGGGTGTTCCAAATGGCCTGGTTCAGCAACGCAGAGGCGATGAACCCAGCCGCGGGCACCGGAAAAATCGAGAGCGTCAGCCAGAAACAGTACACCGTAGTGAGCAGCGTGATGGGCAGCGGCAGCAGCTTGTTAAAGGTCAGCGGGTCAACACCAGCGATCGCCGCTGCCCGGTAAAGCGCTGTATAGCCGTGGGGCGCAACGGACTGAAAGTAGTTGGCGATTAAGTCGTTTGGGAACAAGGACGCGTCCAGGAACCGCCACATCCAAAAGACATGGGAGCGCACATCGTCATGGATGACGTATGGGCTGCTAAAAGCCTGACGCAGACCCAGCCCCGCGTAAACCAGCGCGGCCCCAATACTCAGGCCAAACCACAGCATCTGCCGACCGTCCCTACCCGAAATTGAGGCTGAGGTTGGTGTGGTCAATAGCCACCGGAGGCGGTCTAATTGCATGGCCAGAGTCGCCGCTGAAGAGCAGTGGAGAGAGTCAGAAAACGCACAGCGTCATTGCAAAATGGGCATCTCGCATTTTAGGGCGTTTGGGATAGCGTTACAATAGGTTATAGAGATAACACCGATATTTATCGCCTCAGCTGCATCCAGCTGTTACTAAAACGCCTAACCATGCTTCAGGACGCTCAGACTATTCGCTATTATCAGCGGGTCACCGATGCCCTCGTTGATCAGTGGCAGAGAGGCTACCGGTTTGATGACCTCCGCCTTTACATCGACGGGTACATGGCCGCGCTGCGCCACGCAGACGCCATTGAACCCTATCTGATCCATCGGCTTGAGGAAGAGGTGACCCGCTACCTACACGACCCAACTAATTTCGAGACGCCGCAGTCCGAGCTTGACTACCGCTAAACCCACCAGGTTGTAGCGATCCCGTCGTCCTGCCAGTGGGCTTGGTGAGCGGATGTTTGCCCTGACTTAGGAGTAGAGTCGCCTTCGTTCGTAACAGCCTTGTGCTGGTTGATGGGCGAGGTTGGTTTTTGGGCATCCTGCAGAGCGGCGTCTTCTGAACGGCGGTTCGAGTGGCGGGCAAACGCTTCGAGATAAGCAAATAGTTCCATGGTGATGCCTGAGGTGATTGTGCTTGGGGTTAGTCCAATCAAATCGTTGAATGCGATCGCCCACAAGGCGAAAGGCTCCAGCTCTTGAACTGGTGCATATGGGTCGACTCAGTAAGCGGGGATAGCGCCTCGTTGAGGTCGCAAGGGCGGAGTTGACCACAGACCAGTTTCCAGACTGGCGCAGGCTACTCAGGGTACCAGAACATGCCCTTAATGCCTTCAGGGTCAGGAATGAAGCCCAGGTTACGGTAAAACTCAACGACATGAGGGTCGGCAAACAGCGTAATATTGCTGATGTCCTCAGCCCTTAGCTTCTGAATGGTGTACTGCATTAGGGCTTTGCCCAGCTTTTGGCCCTGAAAGTCGGGATGGACAACCACGTCCCACACAGTAGCGTTAAAGGCATGATCCGATGTTGCCCTTGAGAACCCAATCAGACGACGCTTGTTGCCTCGCTGCTCCCACATTGCCACCACAAGAAAACTGTACTGTATGGCTTTCTTGACTTTCCGCAGCGGTCGCCGGGACCAGCCCACGGCATCGCACAGCTCCTCTAAATCATACAGATCGATCTCTTTGTCCGTCGTGAAATAGAATCGGGTATCGTCCTTCGTATCACTGACTGCTTTGACGGCAACCTGACCGCTGGTAGATGAAAGGGCAGAAGTGGGGTTGGGAGTATCTGTAGTCGTGAATAAGCTTTTCCAAAAACCCATGCAGGCGCACTTATCTCGTCACAATAGATCGCAATATTGTTAGTATATCCTCCGTACCACATCTAGACTTCTTCTGTTTCCAAGAAATTGTAGTCTAGAAAAATCATCAGGGGCATGGAGGCACGGTCCTATCATAAGAGAAACCGTGAAGCCGCAAACGCGTACTCGCCAGATGGTATCGCATCATGCTCAGGGCAAACCGTTCTATCGACAGCCGCACAACGTCGGCGATATCCACGCAGGGGCTCAACCCAGCAACACTCGATCTACTCAAGCGATTTAATCGCGCCTTCCCCAAGTTTTATGAGCAGTTCGCCAGTAGCGAGATTCAGCTGCAAAATCTGCGGCTGGCCTATCGGCTCCATCGAACCCGACGGGCAGTGGTGGAGATCAAGCCAGAAGCGAACAAGAGCGCGCTCCACTTTGCTTATCGCAACCAGTCGTTTTTGCTCAGCGATATCTTTGGTGTGCTCGCCGCCTATGGTCTATCGATTCACAGCTTGAGTCTGTATGGTCAGATTTCGCCCCCCATGCTGGTGTTTATCAAGCTGGTGGTCTCCCGTGATGGCAAAGCCCTGACTGAGAGTACGGCGGATAACGTCTGTCGGGCCGTCTATGAGGCGCTGGCGGGCCGCTTTGAGGTGGAAGAGATGCTGGCAGTGGAGTTTAACCTTGATTCGGGGCTGGCCGACGTGGAAACGGAATTCTATGTTGACCCAGTGTTTCATTTGCCCGCGCTGCTCATCGATGCCGAAACCCAGCCCGGTCTGTTTTATCGGGTGATGTACTCCCTCTGGCAAGAGGATTTGCTCGTGGTGAACGCTAATCTGCTGGTATGGCGAGGGCGCACCCGGCTGTTGTTCTACCTGCTAGGTCCCAACGAAGGGCTAATTCCAGACTACCTGGGGCACAAAATTGCTGAGGGAGTGCGGCATCGACTGCTGGGCGATCGCTATTAGCGCCCAGCAACCTGGTTGAAACTAGCCTGGGGCGGCCCTACAAGCGAACGTTAGGTGTCCCCGTAGGCTTGCCAGGCCAGATCCACTAAGCCAGAGGTGATCGCTGTTGCCACGACGGCCCCCCCTTTACGCCCTGCGATAGTGATAAAGGGCACTAAAGCATTTTTCAAGCGATCGCCCACGTCGTCTAGCCCGATGAATGCCGCTGGTGTTCCAATCACCAAGGCGGGCCGCACCGCCTCCGCCTCAATCAGCTCAACTAGCGATCGCAGGGCGGTTTGAGATTGGCCGACAACGCAAATGGCTTCCGGATAGCGGTGCGCTAGGGTCTCCATGCCCCAGGCCGATTCTGTCCTCTCCCGCTGGGGACGGGTGAGGGTATCCATGCTGCAGTACACCGGGTTAGCGAAGGTGTGCTGAATCAGACGAGCAATTCCCACCTGCACCATGGGAATATCGACGATGATGGTGCTTCGGGCGGCGAGGGCCGCGGCTCCGGACTGGAGCGCTTGATCTGAGAAGCGAATTAGGTCGATGTACTCAAAGTCTGCCGTCGCATATACGACTCGCCGAGCGATCTCGTACTCAGCGGGTGAAAAGCTATGGTTGCCGACTTCTTGATCAATGATGCGTAGACTCTGGGCATCGGTGGTATGCCACTCCATGTCAATTCTCCCCTCGTTGCGCACAGCCGTATTTCATTGCCCCCCGATTGAGGGTATCTGCCCCAAGGGGCTCCCAGTCTTTTTGGTCAGTCTGGTTTTCTACATCACGGTAGCTGTCCCGACAATCGTACTCCGTCACGTAGTACACAGGCGCGTCTAACCCCTTACTCGGGGCAGGCTGCCAGTAGCTTTTGAGTCGGACTCCTTTAGCCGTCGCTTGAATAGAGCTGGGGTCC
Source organism: Elainellaceae cyanobacterium (assembly GCA_049647905.1). Lineage (GTDB taxonomy): Bacteria > Cyanobacteriota > Cyanobacteriia > CAKZMO01 > CAKZMO01 > JBCCAG01. The sequence goes on from JBARYO010000591.1 coordinate 10,482, forward strand.
ACATATTGGATGCCCTCCTCCGACTGGGCAACGGCTACCCAGGGTCCAGGGTTTTCAGCAGCGGCGGTGGCGTCAAACACGATACCGAACGCGATCGCTACTGTCACTACTAAACCGGTGATCCAGCGTATTGGCACTGCTGAAACTATCCGTTGCGTCACTGGGGGCATAGCAAATCCACAGACCATCCAAATAACACTCTCTCAAACAGCACTATACAAGTAATGGCGCTACCATACAGAGCAAAGTCAATGCATATGCCGCATCTCATACGATTCTTTGCATTAAGATTTTCAGAGGATAGAGCCTATGAATCCGTGGCGAAAGTTGGGAGATATCGCATCGACGCTGTTTGCTGTGTTTCTAGTGGTTTGGTTCACGGCGCAGTGCATCAAATTTGGCTGGTACGCTCGGGGCAATCCGCTGCTGCGCCCCATTGTGGCAAACCTGCTGAGCTTGGACCCTGAGCCTGCCGAACCCGGCGCTCTAGAGCGTTTGCGGGATCTAGTCACTCCAGATGGGGACGAGGTGAAACCCTAGGGATGCCTCAAAAAATAGCCATGGCCTCGATATTCCGCTCAAGACGGAGCTATATTGTTGACCAATCGGTTCCTAATCGCTATACTAAAAACCATAACTAGCTTCCCCTCTGTTCTCCCCGCCGCAATGTCCCGCCCCCGTGAGTTTGATGAAGATGTCGTTCTAGATGCCGCCATGCAGATTTTCTGGCTGCGCGGCTATGGCTCGACCTCTCTCACTGCCCTCATGGAGGCCACAGGGCTGCAGAAGGGCAGCCTGTATAAGGCGTTCAAAGACAAGCACTCCCTGTTCGTGACCGCTTTGGAGCGCTACCTCAACGAGACCTACAGCGTTCACCGCGATCGCCTCGGCAACTGCACCTCCCCCAAGTGTGATTTGCGTCAGTGGCTTGGCTACTTAATTGAGGTCTATAGCGGCTACCAGGACTGCCGCGGCTGCCTTGCCGTCAACTCCCTCATCGAACTGGCTCCCCACGATGAGGCGGTGAAGCAGCTGCTGCAAGGCTATTGCTCCCGGCTGCGATCGCTACTCACTAGCGTCATTGCCCAAGGCCAACAGCTGGGAGAATTCCGCACTGATGCCGACGCCGAGGCCTTAGGCTTGCTGATGTTTCATGTTTTGATGGGGCTGTTTACTAGCCTCAAGGCCGAGCTTCCCCAAAACCTACTCGATCAGCAAGCCGACTTGATTATCCACATGCTCGAACCGTAGGTCAGCCATTATCCCTGTTTTGCCCAGTTGTTTTGCCCAGTTGTTTACCAATCGGTCAATAACCGTACTTCACCCTCAGAGGACATCCCAATGACTTGCACCTCACCCCTCATTCGCCGTAACGAAACAACGCAGAAGCTGGCCTCGCCGCGGGCCGTCTCCCTGTATCGCGGCAGCCGCGATGCCCTAAGCACCCTCATCGCCGACTATCGCATTGCCCTAGAGCGCGATCCCGCCGCCCGCAGCTGGTTAGAAGTGCTGCTGTGCTATCCTGGCCCCCAGGCGATCGCCCTCCATCGCTTGGCCCACTGGCTGCACCAGCGTAACCTGCCCCTAGTGCCACGGCTTGTCTCTCACCTGTCTCGGTTTCTTACCGGCATTGAAATTCACCCCGGTGCCACCATTGGTCAAGAGGTGTTTATTGATCATGGTGCCGGGGTGGTGATTGGCGAAACCGCTACCGTGGGCGATCGCAGCGTCATCTATCAGGGGGTGACCCTGGGGGGTACCGGGAAGAACGCCGACGAAAAGAATGGTAGACGCCACCCGAGCTTGGGCCATGGGGTTCTAGTCGGTGCAGGCGCGAAAATTCTCGGCCCTATTACCCTGGGAGATGGTGCCCGCGTTGGTGCCGGAGCCGTGGTGGTTAGAGACATCCCCGAAAATACCACAGCCGTCGGGATACCGGCTCGAAATATGGCCCACCAGACAGACCCTATCTCAAAATCGACAACAATCCAGATTGAAGATATGGCTGATAAATCGGCGACAGACCTAGTGCAATGGGCCGCTGACCAGTTTGGCGACGGCCTGGTGATGAGTACTAGCTTTGGTATCCAGTCGGCGGTAATGCTGCACCTGGTGACTCAAGTCGTTCCCGATGTTCCCGTCATCTGGGTGGACACGGGTTATCTGCCTCAAGAGACCTATCGGTTTGCCGATGAGCTTACTCGGCGGCTGAACCTCAACCTCAAGGTGTACCAATCACCCCTCAGCCCCGCTCGCATGGAAGCCCAGTACGGCCAGCTCTGGGCGCAGAAAGACCTAGCGGCCCTGAATCAGTACGACCAAATTCGCAAGGTGGTGCCGATGCAGCGGGCTTTGCGGGAGCTGAAGGCGACGGCCTGGCTTGCAGGATTGCGGCAGCAGCAAACTGACTATCGCCAGAGCTTAGAGCGCGTGGTACAGCAGGACGGGATTTACAAAATTCATCCCATTCTGGGATGGAATGCCCGGGATGTGTACCAATACCTTACGGCCCACGACTTGCCCTACCACCCCTTCTTTGACCAGGGCTACGTCACCGTTGGGGACTGGCACTCCAGTCGCCCGCTAACGGTGGAAGATACCGACGAACGCTCAACCCGATTTCACGGGCTGAAGCAGGAGTGTGGTCTACATCTGACTTAGTTTGGGCTAGGGTCGTGAATTGCTGATTTACTCAAAGCCGCAGCGCTAGCCCAGAAAGTGAGCTAGCGCTGCGGCCTTATCGGAACGGTTGAGCTGACTCTACAGCTGCGCATCCGGTGGCAGAATCACCTGGTCAACAGCGTGGATCACACCATTGCTGGCCTCAATGTCAGCCTGAATGACGCTGGCGTTATTGACCATCACTGATGCCCCATCGACGGTAACCTCAAGCGGCGATCCAGCCACAGTATTAACCTCACCAGTAGATATTGCGCTAGAAGGCACGTCCTGCGGC
>JBARYO010000592.1:0-1753 GCA_049647905.1 Elainellaceae cyanobacterium
CGCTCGGGCCGAGGGACTGCGCATCATCGTCGGCCAGCGCCTGCAGCTTGGCGAACTGCCCCTACCCTGGCCAGGCTGCCCCAGCAATGCCCGCAACCGCTGTCACGAAGCCCGACAGCGGCGATCGCTGCAGGATGCCCTCGCTGCGGTACAGGCCACGCTGATCTACCCAACCCATGCCCCCGACCCCGATCGCCCGGCGGCTTGCCTCCTCTCCACAGTGCATCCCAGCACAGCTGAGACCCTGACCGTTAGCAGCACTTTCCGAGATCGCTCGGCGGTGCTGCGGGACTACCTCCCAAGAGGATTCTACAGCGAGAGACCCATCGTCAGCGATTTGTTTAATGGCCAGGGCACCAACGGCTGGGAGTATGAACCGCTGCCCATCTCCTTGGACACAGAGGCAGATTTTGAGGCCGCGATCGCCCCATCCCGCCCGCTGGGCCACCTGCTGCGAAATCTGGCCCATTTCGCTGGTGATCCCCTAGGGGGAAGTCCGTCGTTCACGCCAGACCACGCGGCAACTCAGGTGCATCCCTATCCGCTGCTGGCGGCTTGGGGAGACTTTTCACTGCTGCGGCGCGTTTTAGAGGAATTGGATCGCCCCGGTGCCCTACCGTACCGACAGCTTAGCCCCGCCGACAAGTCGACTCTGCATGCCGCTGCCTGCACCCTAGGACTGCTGTCATATAATCTAGGCTACTTGACCCAGCTGACTTATCCCAGCGACGGCAAACCGGCGTCGTGGCAACAGCTGCTCCAGGCACTGCGCGCTATCGATGCCACGAGACTGGCATCACCCCAGCTGGTTCTGACCGCGCTACGCCACCGGCAGGCCAACACCGCTCTTCCCCGTGACGTCGTTACCCTGGCGGAGACCATTGTCCTCAAAGAGCAGGTAAGTCGCGATCGCCGCTGGGGGTTTGCCACCGGTCGGACTGAAACTGCCTTAGATGGTTTGGACGACACCCTACAGGCGCTCGTTCCCACCGAACCGGCTTTCCCGGCACTGCACGACCTGTTTCCCTCTGCAGCGGAACCCCACGGGGAATCCATCACCCCTGAAAATCCCTGGCGTGACGACGCGATCGCCCAGCTCAACCAGGGCTGGCGCTACCAGAGCATTGACCTTGCCGACGACGCTATTCTGACGGAGATTGCGATCGCCCCTCGCCCTCTGGCGGACTGGCAGCTGCCTCATCAGCCCGCTTCCCCCGGCGGTGCCCTCAGCGATCGCGCCCTATATCTCCTCTGTGAGGGGGCGGCCTGTGGCGGCAGCCCCGGACGGGTACGACTTGGCATCAAGGATGCGGCTCTGTTTGATGGCCGTGAAATGCTGCTGACGCGGGTCCTCGACCTGGATTTAGACCAGCTGCGCCGGGCGGAGGTCTTGGGTAAAAGCTGGCTTCCGGCTAGCGGCATTGTCTATGGGTTTCGGGATGATGCCGTGCGTGAAGACAGCATTGTTCGTCCCGCCCGGACTGCTGGAACCATCTGCGGGGACTACAGCGCTTTGGTTGACCCATCTGGGGGCTGTGGCCTCAATGCTGCTGCTGCTGCCGATCGCTCTCAGGACCCGCCCCTTAGCGATCGCGCCATCAGCTCCAAGCCCATTGACGGCCTGCCCGATCCAGACCGCCGCCCCTACGGCTTTCGCTTACGTAACGGTGCTAGACTCGGGCGGGAAAACCACGCCCATGGGCTCTCTTTTGTCACCGACAACCCGACCTACATCATGGGGCCATTCAATCTG
>JBARYO010000593.1:0-11246 GCA_049647905.1 Elainellaceae cyanobacterium
GTTCCCCCCACCCCGCAGCTAGAGCCTACCCATCCTGCAGCGCGAGACGCTGCTGCTCCATCAGGTCTTTGATGCCCGCCTCCGCCTGGTCCAACATGGCGTTAAGCTGAGAGCGCTGAAGGCTTCCGGCTTCGGCAGTACCCTGAATCTCAATGATGTTGAGATCGCCATTGAGCACCACGTTGAGGTCAATATCCGCCGCCACATCCTCGGTATACTCCAGGTCCAACAGCGGCTGCCCGTCGAGCAACCCCACCGAGACCGCCGCCACCTGGTGCCGCAGGGGCGATCGCGCAATCATGCCCGTATTGACCATGTGGGTGAGGGCGTCGCTGAGGGCCACATATCCCCCCGTGATGGAAGTGGTGCGGGTGCCCGCATCGGCCTGAAGCACGTCGGCATCCACTAAAAGGGTATGCTCGCCCAGCGCCTCCATGTCCAACGCCGATCGCAGGCTGCGCCCAATCAGCCGCTGAATCTCCTGAGTCCGCCCCGACAGCTTCATCAGCTCCCGGCTATGGCGCTGGGGCGTGGCTCCGGGCAGCATGCGATACTCCGCCGTCAGCCAGCCCTTGCCCGTTCCCTCTAAGAAGCGCGGCACCCCAGGCTGGATGTTAACGGTGCAGAGAACCTGGGTGTTCCCACAGCGCGCTAGAACCGATCCTGGCGCAAATTGCGTAAACTGTCGCTCGAACGACATAGGACGAAGCTGGTCAACCCGTCGTCCGTCGGACCGTTGCGGTGCCATGGTATATGCTGCCTTATCTTGTGTTAAAAGTCTTACTCAAGATACCGCATTGCATTGGTTTAATCAGGCTCTAGGATGCTGAGCACGGCTTTGGGAGAAAGTTTCTGCTTGAACCAAACAATAGGCGTTGTAATCTGCCCCAGCTTGACGCCAGCCTTTTCCAGGTTGAGGCGCTCAGACACCGCCAAAATGAGGTCATCCCGCCCCGACTGGCGCACCTGGGAGAACTTCTTGCGCAGGTACTCGGGTCGCCAATAGCCCACAATCTCTAACAGCCGCTGGCGGCCATCGGGGTGGACCAGGCGGAAGTCGGGGATCATGACGCTGCCGGGGATGGGAATCAAATCCACCTCCCGCTCCAGCCGCCATGGGGTTTTGAGCGATCGCCACCGGTCCACGAAGGATTCCTCCAGCATGCTGTCGTAGACTTTGCCGGGGGGGTAGTGGGTCACCAGACCGCAGGTGGAATCTAGGGTGAAGCGGCCTGTTTTAGTGGTGTTGCTGTAGCTGTCCCGCCAGTGCAAATCGGCCATTAGGCTCCATTTGGTCACATGCAGCAGCGCTGGAATTAGCTTAGCGATGCTGAGGCCGTAGCGGGTGCTGGGCTTGAACAGGCTGGTGGGGCCATCGATGGTGATGGTAAAGCCATGGTCAGCGTCCCCCTCGATGTAGGCCATGAGGCCAAACAGCTTCAGGTAGCGAAACAGCAGCTTGTACTCTCCGGGGTCGTTGCGGTGAGCTGTGATCACCAGCTGACTGGCCTTGTAAAAAATGCCCTGCACCTGGGATAGGTTGTACAGATGCACCAGCGCCTCCGGCGTCGGCGACTCGAATTCCGTCAGAATGCGGTTCTCGTTCAGGTCAGCGTAGAGTCCTTTCTGCACCTGGTCGGGGCGCACCTCGTCTCCTAGCTCTTGGGTGAGCTGATCGGCGATTCGCTCTAGGGGGGGGGGGGTTGAGGCGGGGAGCGGTACGGCCTGGGCCGCATGGGCAAACACCTGCTGCCGCAGCAGGATCGGATCGAGGGGGCTCACCACTTCAAAAGTGCTAAAGCGGCCCCGCAGCAAATGGACAAAGCCACGCTTGAGGCGGTAGTCGGTTTCCTCCCCTTCCATTTCCTGCAGCTGGGCGGTGAGGTCGCCCTGGGATTTATCCCGGTGGGCTTCAAAGCAGGCAATCAGGTCTTGGGCGATCGCCAAGATGGGGGCTTTGAGCGCCAGCCGCTTGGCCACAAGAGTTTCTCCCTGAAGGCGGTTAATGAGTAGGTCGGTGGGCAGCACGGCATCTCCGCTGTAACGGCGTCCCGACCCTAGTCCGCTGGCTTGAGGGCCGCATCCAGGGTGGCCCGTGCCTGCTCAGCCTCCAATCGACCCGCTCTGTAGCGGAGGTTGGCCTGGGCAAAATTCTTCAGCGCCTTGAACCCGTCTTTGAGCTGGGTAAACTCTTCGGGGCTAATGGGGTCATCCGAAAACAGCACGTCAATCTTGGCCCGGACGCTGAGGGCCTCATCGCGCAGCTCCTGGGCCTTGAGCTTGAGGTTGGCGAGGTTATTCAGGGTTTGGACCGCCTGGATCACGGCCTCCTCATCGGCGATCGCGGTATCGGTCAAGGGCGCGGTCTGTTGATCATCCACAGCAATCAGTTCCTTGGGGCTAAATCCATCGGAGAGATCGATGGGTAGCTTACCATCATCCATGAGTTCGATCAGCTGGTCCATAGCCTGGTCCCGCGCCTTTTTAGAATCCTTGCCTCGGACGGGTAAGGTGACCTCGGGGCATTGGGCCAAGGTGTATTTAACCATTTTTGACTCCCCATATATCGTGATACGAACTGTGCCGCCGCCTCACTGAGTCCAATCTCAGCGAGATGGCCTAGCGCTTATAGTTCAATTGTACTATGAATTCGTGCTGCCATAGCGTCTGGTGGCGGTTGGCCTGCTGCGATTGCGCTGGAGCAGGGCGGCGGGCTAACCCTCTACTAGTGGGCGATCGCTAATGGTGATAGGATAGCGATGAATTTCGGGCGCGGTGCCGCTTGCAATTGCAGTTGAGTTTGAAGCATTCGGGTCTTTGAGAAATACGGTCTTAGGACGTGTGGTTCAATGCGTAAGACTCGATGCGTAAGCTTTAACCCACAGGGCATCCGTGGATCTAAACATTATCACTTCAGCGAACATCCATGACTATTCATCCAGCGCTAGAGTCCAGCCTTCGTCACCAGCGGGCGTTGAAAGTTATCAGCGGACTGGCCAATCGTAACGTTGCCCATGTGTCGGCTGTAGTCAGCGCCGCAGATCAAGGGGGCGCGACCTTTGTTGATATCGCCGCTGACGCGAATCTGATTACCCATGTTCGCCAGCTGACTGACCTTCCCATCTGCGTTTCGGCAGTTGATGCCGACCAGTTTGTTACGGCCATCGCTGCTGGCGCTGACCTGATTGAAATTGGCAACTTCGACAGCTTCTATGCCCAGGGACGCCAGTTTGGCGCAGACGAGGTGCTGGCTATCACCCGCCAAACCCGCGATCGCCTCCCCGGTATTATGCTCTCGGTCACGGTGCCCCACATTTTGCCCCTAGACCAGCAGTGCGCGCTGGCAGAGCAGTTGGTTGACGCTGGCGCTGATGTGATTCAGACCGAAGGCGGCACCAGCAGCCAGCCCACCCACCCCGGCGTGCTGGGCCTCATTGAAAAAGCGGCTCCCACGCTAGCTGCTGCCCACGCCATCTCGCGGGCAGTGACGGTTCCCGTCCTTTGCGCCTCTGGCCTCTCCAGCGCAACGGTGCCCATGGCGATCGCGGCTGGCGCGGCAGGCGTTGGTGTGGGTTCGGCCATTAGCCAGCTCAACAGCCCTGTGGCAATGGTAGCCGCCGTGCGTAGCTTGGTGGAAGCGTTGGAGCACTCTCCAGCCCAAAAAACGGTCTCCTAAGCCATACTCCGGACCCCTTCACATAAGCCATGACTAAGCGACTGACCTGGGCCTTTTGGTGCCATCTGACCACGCTATCGTTGCTGGCAGCCTTTAGCCTCATCTACCTGTTCCGCTCCGAATTTATGCCCTATCACGCCTTGGCAATTGGACAGCCTTGGGAGGACCTCTCGCCAGCGTTGCAGGCTCTGATCTTGGGGCTGATGAAGGCGACAGGAGGGGGGTGGCTGGCCACGGCAGTCGCCATGGCGACCATTTTGTTCAAACCGTTTAAGCGGGCCGAGCCTTGGGCGCTCTGGGCGGTGCCGCTTATTGGCCTGCTGACGTCAGTGCCGCTGCTGTACCTGACGCTGTCCATTGCCATTAGGACTCCAGCAACGTCCCCTTGGACTGCCGCTGCTCTAAGCGTGATTCTTCAAATTACTGGCCTGGTCTTGTCCCTAGAGCCCCGTCGCGATAGGTTACCCTAAATACGCCTATAGCTGATGGTGGATAACCTTATGCCAGTGGATCCAAGATGTTTTTATGTGGCTATATCATTTGGGCTGCTGAAGCGAGTTTGCCGGATCTACACTCTAAAACTGCACTGCATCCAACCTCAATTTGCACCATTATGCTGCGTAACGTCCTCTAAGTTATGGAAGAGTGACCATACATTGCTCTAGGTGCTTCCATCGAAATACACGCCGGTTTGGATGTTTTTTGTTAGGATCTTCTGCCCATCTGTCGTCCTCTGGGGCTAAGCCAAATCGAAAATGAAGTGTGACGAGTTTTTTGCCTGAAAGATTTGTAATTTGATGGCCATGTCTGCGATCTACGAAAGCAAAATTACCCGCAGTGACTTTCTCAACAAGCCCTGTATTGTTCTCTTGTGCTGGATGATGTTCATAGGGTACTTGCTCTTTGTAACATTCTTCCGGAGAGAGAAGTCGATGGCTCATTTCCCCTTCGACAATATATATTGCATCAAGAGAATTACCGTGATGATGCATCCCAGAGGTTTGTCCCGGATGCCATCCGATTACATAGACTGTAAGCGACCATGCCTGCAGAACTAATGCACGTCTAAAATCAGTCTCATCAAAGGAAAGGTATCCTTCGATAAATTCACTTGTTAGGCCAACCTGTTTCACAAGCTCGCAAAATCTTTTGTAATCGATTTCTTCAGGAGGCACAGAACTCAGTTGATTTATAAGATTTTCTAGCCTAAGAGTATTGCTCACTACCTCGCAAGACATGAATCCATTGTTCCCATCTGGTGCTTCAAGCATGATCTGGTCCGCCTGAGCTAGCCAGTAATGAAGTTGCTTATCATGGAGAGCAGCATATGAGGTAATCTTTGCTTCAGATTTCTTGTCTCCTTTCCCCTTTGCGATGCAATAACTTTGTACTGAATCGAGTATTGTGTTTGTCAATACTGGGGGTGACGAAAAATTGGATTTTAGCTCAGGTTCCAAGTCTTCCAGCGTGCAGTTGAGTATCTGACAGAGCTTATGTAACTGACGAATCCATTTTGATGCTTTGCCTTTCTCCCAGTTCGCGATCGTATTTTCAGAGACGCCTATAGACTCGGCAAGCTCTGCCTGCGTTAGCCCAGATTTTTCTCTCAGCTGGGTAATAGGTTTGTTATGCTTCATAAAAACTGCAGCTTGTCGTTGTTTGCTGAAAACTAGTGTTACAGGCAGGTTCGAAGACTTTAGTGTATTGCGGACGCACTTGAAAAGATTTTCTACATTGCGAGATGCCTTCTGCCGAAAATAGCATATTTTCAACAACCTAATGTGTAGCAGTAGACTTTCTTGATGGCTATGACATGTATTCAGAGTGCGTTACCACCACAAGACTGAAGAGCAACAGACGCTGTTTTAATATGCCCACAAGCCACAAATTATTGTGGCACTCTGCCTTAAAAGTATTACATGATACAAATTTTTCAGTTGCTTCCAGGTTATTGTGAGATTGCCGCCAGTGGCAAGTAAAACTCTTGTACTAAATTCATGTATTTCTCTTTAATTTAACGCAAGCAGTCGACTTGCATTGAATGAAGTTTGTCGTCTTACTTTTACAGAGGCTCTTGCGTTGTTATGTCTCTAGCAAAGATAAAAAGATTCTATCAGAATGCCAAAAGTTATCTTCGAGCACCTAAGCGTATAGAGACAGGTACAAATCCTTGCTTGACAACGCGGCCGGTACTTTACGAAGGCTTGTCTCCAGAAGCATTTCAAGCTGGTATTGATGACTTGCAGACTGCTTTGATAAGGCATAAGTTTTTATCAGATAAAAATAAAAGCGGTGGTTTTGATTCGAATACTAGAAGAGCCGTTGAGAGGTTTCAAGAGAGTAATTACCTGCGGGTAGATGGAATTGTTGGAGGATTGACCTGGGCCGCTTTAACGTATCCAACTCTTACTCGTATATCAGAGCACTGTTCTAAGATTGATAGCAGTACCAAAGAGCTTCAAGTTATTTTGCAGAAGGAAAATTTCGATATTCAAATCGATGGATTTTTCGGGCGTAAGACATCGCGTATAGTCAAGAAGTTTCAGCGCCGGTATGGGCTTGAGCCTGACGGTATATGCGGCCCGATGACATGGTCGGTCTTACTTGGTCAACGTCCGAAATGGGACAAGAATGCACCTCGGCGACAACTGCGACTGCAACTGCAAACAGCTTTTGAACAATTAGCTATGGTTTCGGCAGTTCATATTGGAATCTATTTCAGTCCTCTAAATGTACAGAATGATCTTCCTTTCCTACACACATTTGTTACTGCATACGGACTCACCTGCGTTACATCTCCATTTCTAGAGACTATGTGCATTGACCGTCTGGACATTGCACGATTTCCACTCCTTCGATTTTCTCCATACGTCTTAGCTGGATTCCTATCCCGTCAATTACTCGCGTGGGTGTTGTCTTTAGCACTCAAATAAGACCTCAAAGTAAGGACATTGTTGTTCTGAGCCGTCTCGCCTCAGCTTTTCAGTCGCAGTTGAGAAGTAAATTTGACCTGCTGGTGTGACTTGCATTCTTCCTTGACTCAGCTGGCACAAACACCAACATCTTGGATGTAGATTACAGTACATGGATTATGGACTCAAACCGCACTACCAATCGACATATTCTGATTACTGGCGTTTCGCGGGGCCTGGGTCGCGCCATGGTGGAGGGCTTCGTCGAAGCTGGGCACCGCGTGACGGGCTGTGCTCGCTCCAGCGCTGCTGTTGGGGCGCTGTGTCAGGCCTTTCCTCAGGAACGCTTTGCCTCGGTTGATGTCGCTGACGACGGGGCGGTGGCCACCTGGATGAAGAACGTCGCCGCCCAAGATAGCCTGCCTGACCTCGTCATCAACAACGCTGGGGTGATCAACGACCCCGCGCCGCTGTGGCAGCTGTCAGCAGAGGCCGTAGATCCCGTTATTGATGTGAACATCAAGGGCACGGTCAATGTGATTCGCCACGTCGTTCCCCTGCTGATTAAGCACGGCGGTGGGCTGATCGTCAACCTTAGCTCGGGCTGGGGCCGATCCACATCGCCGGAGGTGGCTCCCTACTGCGCTTCCAAGTGGGCCATTGAGGGGCTGACGCGATCGCTAGCGCAGGAGCTACCGGCGGGTATCGCTACCGTGGCCCTCAATCCCGGCGTGATCCATACCGACATGTTGGACCAGTGTTTTGGCTCCTCTGCCTCAGCCTATGAAACAGCGGCCCAGTGGCGATCGCGGGCGATTCCCTTCCTGCTGGATCTCAGTACAGACCACAATGGTCAATCCCTGAGCGTTCCCTAAATGACATCGCGTTATCCGTACAATTCCTCATGTGCATCCCCGGCCATCTGCCGTTAGAATGTGAACATGATTTACTGCGGCGTTGGTGACTACCAACAATGTTTTACGATCTATGCTTTTCCACCCAGGGGATCAAGTGCACCGATGGCAGTATACCGGGCTTAGTACTCGGAAACTTTAAATCGGCGAGCCATGAACCCCACCTGGTTTTACCAGGTCGGAAGCTGAGGTAAGACGGCGTTGCGGTAAATCATCAATTTTTTGGAAGGTCGAATCAAGATATAGATTCGCGGTAGCGGACAGGCGATAGGGGCAGAGATAGGCGATAGGGGCAGAGATAGGCGATAGAGGCACAGCATGCTGTGCCCGTACGGCATTTCCGCCATCAATCGGCAGCGCCATATTTTCAGAATGCGCATCCCGTAGGCAATGGGTCCTGCTGCGCCAGATCCGCCGCAAAGTCTGGCGCTAGCGTAACCGCCTGAAAGTCGGCGCTGCCCTCTGCTGTGACTTGCCCTTGGTAGGCCCGCTGGCTATAGCCGGATGTATTCATATGAACCCGCACGATAGCGGTATCTCCGGGCTGTAATGGTACTGGGCCACCGGAGCGTGTGAAGGGCTGCTCATCCACATGGCTATGGGCCAAGATGCGCCGATAGAGCAGTTGACCCGACTCATCAGCAACTTCCCACCAATCAGCATACTGATCGCATCCGGTGTCGGGGCTGCGGATGGTGACGGAAAATTGGTATGCGCCGGGATTGCCGCTGACGGACACCCCTTCAATGGCAGCAGAGGATTCTGAGGGCTGCGCCTGACCACCGCCAGTAGACTGGTTGTCAGCAGAGGATTGAGCTGGTGTCATAGAGATTTCGTTAGAAGTCGTATCGGTGGTCGAGGGGCTTCCGCAAGCGGTTAGCAGCCCGAGGCAGCATACCCCAATGATCAACGCTTTAGGACTTAGCAATGGTAGTTGATTGTTGGCCATAACGCTCCTCCCAATAATGCTTTTCACTGTGAGGCCAGCATATCAATTCCAAGCGTTGCTAATTTGGGGCGCGCATTTTGTACGAACATGGCACTGCCATGGTTCTAACACCTGACTTGATGCATCAACACTCAGTTTCACAACATAAGAACTCCCTGAGGATTGTTGACCTGTCGGTAAACAACTCGCTACGCTGAAATTGTTCAGCCATTCAACAGAACCCAGCATGACCTTACAACAGCAGCTCGCCGACAAAAAAGCCGAATTCAGCGCCGTGGCTCCTCAGGAGACCCAGGCCATTATGGCAGAGGCTAACGAGACGCTGGCCAGTTCTGGCATTACGAATCAAACCCTAAGTACTGGCGATGTCGTCCCCACCTTTAGCCTCCCCAACGCTACAGGCACCAGCATCAACATTCAAACCCTTCTCTCCCAAGGCCCTGTGGTGATTGCCTTTTACCGGGGGCAATGGTGCCCCTACTGCAACCTAGAGCTGCGGGCCTTGCAGCAAGCTCTTCCAGAGATCCAAAATCAGGGGGCGACGCTGGTGGCCATTTCTCCCCAAACCCCAGACAACTCTCTCTCCACCGTCGAAAAGAATGAGCTGGAGTTTGAAGTGCTCAGCGATGAGGGCAATGCCGTAGCCCGTCAGTTTGGGTTAGTGTTCCAGCTGCCTGAGTCGCTGCGGCCTATTTATCAAGGCTTTGGCATCGATTTACCAGCGCACAATGGCGATGATACCTTTGAACTGCCTTTCGCAGCCACCTACGTCATCGCGCCTTCGGGCCAGATTGTCCATGGGTTTGTCGATACGGATTATAAGCAGCGGATGGAGCCTAGCGATATCGTGACAGCACTGGAAGCGATCGCGGTATCGCCATAGCGTTGGCGTAGCGGCAAGGATGGTGTAACCAACTGCCGCAAACAATTGCCACTACAACGCGATACACTGCAAAGCAACTGCCGCTTATCCGCCGATGCGCTCCCCTGGGCATGATTATTGCGATCGCTAGCTTTAAAGGAGGTGTGGGTAAAACCACGACAGCTATCCATCTAGCGGCCTACTTTCAATTGCACGGCAGTACCCTCCTCATCGACGCTGATCCCAACCGGTCGGCGTCGCATTGGGCGTCTCGGGGGGCGCTGCCGTTCCATGTGGTGAGTGAGGAGCAGTCACCCCAAGCCAGCACCTATGACCACATCATCATCGACACCCAGGCGCGTCCGGTGCTAGAGGATTTGGCGGTGTTGGCGGACAGCTGTGAGGTGTTGATTTTGCCTACGACGCCGGATATTTTGGCGCTGGATGCTCTGGCCCTGATGCTGGAGTATCTGCAATCTATTGATGCCCACCGCTATCGCATTTTGCTGGCGGTGGTGCCCCCCAAGCCCAGCAAGGATGGGGAGCAGACTCACCAGATGCTGAGGGAGGCTAATTTGCCCGTATTTTCGACAAGAATACGGCGGTATGCGGCCTACCGGAAGGCGGCGAATGAGGGGAAGCTGGTGGCTGAGGTCCGGGACCCGAGGGCGATCGCGGCCTGGGAGGATTATCGGCAGGTGGGGGATGAGCTGCTGAACCGGCAACCGGCAGGGTCGGATCCGTCGTAACGAGACTCGCGATCGTGACGGAACGGATCAGGACGTTGACCCGTTCCGTCAGGCGGCTAGCGGCTAGCGCGGCAGCGGAATACGCTTGGTGAGGATGCGCATGACATCGGTGGGGGTGAGGCCACGGAGGATGCCGCTGTTGCCTGCTAGGGGAATGGGCTGAGACCATTCGTCGGGGCGGGCATAGCCGAGGGCGTGGAGGCTAGCGCGGCAGTTGTCCACTGAGTAGAGGGAGCCGATGGCCAGCAGCCGCAGGGTGTGGAAGCCGGGGCTGTAGCGCTTGTCGCCCAGAAGATAGTCGCCGGTTTGGGGGTCGACATCGAGGCAGCCGAAGCTGTCCTGGCGGTGGCCAGGGTCTTGGATGGGATAGGTCATTTTTGGGTTGTCTCCTATGGATTTAAGGAAAGCACCCCAAAAATTTAGCCACCCCGCAGATAGGGCGATTTGGAAATCGCTACATGGCGAGGTGGCTGCTCCGGTAAAATGCCGGATAGCGCTCGCTGGTTGTCTCAGCGGGGGTCAGTCGCCTGGTTAGTGTTGGTCGCACTGCCAGGCGGCGCTAAATCTTTGGTGTTGCTGGAATGTTGGACGCGATTTACGTCCATGGCTTGGCATAGTAGCGGAGTCTTGGCGCTAATGCAACCGTATTGGGAAGATTTTTGTTGCAGGGGGCGCGTGGCAAGGCGTGGAACCCGTAGGTTGGGTTAAAGCGCTAGCGTAACCCGACGTCATAGAAGGGCGATCGCCTCGTGGCGGTTAGGGAGCGATCGCATTGCCATAGCATGGAGCTTTTCCGAGAGAGTACACTGCGACCAAAACCCTTGGCCTCCTCAATGGCAAACTGGGCGATGCCTTCTTTGAGCCCCTTCCAGAAGCGGAACTCCAGCGGCGGGAATGAGGTACCGACTCGATACTCTTATCCCTTGTGATGAAGCAATAGCAACTTTCGCCAAGTCGTGAGAGGTGGTACGAGCCAACGTGCGGTCTAATGCGATCGCTTCAACGAATTCTGGAATCACTTCAGCGAATCGCCTTAACGCTTACTGGTCTATAACAAATGCTTAAGCGTTTGCTGCTAACCCATAAACAGTTTCTCAAAATCCTTAAGCGTTTTGGCTGATCGCTCAAGGCGTAACGAGAAACGCTTAACGGTTTCTCGCCAATGCTCAAGCGATACCCAATAC
>JBARYO010000594.1:0-2217 GCA_049647905.1 Elainellaceae cyanobacterium
AAGCTGGTCTTATTCAATTAAGTGGATTTAGCGACATTGGCGATGAACTTATTTTTAGCAGCGGTCTACTTGCTAACGTTGCACCAGAGGCTACAGGTGAAGGCGGTAATATTCAAATTCGCGGCGATCGCCTCATAGTGTCTGACGGTGCATCTATTACGGCAACGACACGCGGTGGCGGTAGCGCAGGCCAAATTGATATTCAGCTGTCCGATAGTATCTTACTTGATGGTGCGAGAGAAGACGGTTTTCCCAGCGGTATCTTTGCCCGTACTCGCGATGCAGCAACTGGCGCTGGTGGAGACATCACCATGAGCGCAGATCGACTTCGCCTCAGCAACGGAGCCATTATCGCGGCCCAAACCCTAAACGATTTTGCCAGCGGCGATATTACTATCACTGCTGACACTATTGAAGCCGTAAGCGGTGGACAAATTACCACCAGTACCGCTGGCGCTGGACCTTCTGGCAATATTTCACTCAATGCCAACACCTTCATTACTTTGACAGGCCAAGACCCAATCTTCAGCGATCGCCAAGCCCTGGGAAACGATAACCCTGATGCTGCATTCCCTAACGAAGGGCCCGCCAGCGGCATCTACGCCAGCACGCAGCGCAACGCCAGCGGCAGCGGCGGCAGAATTGTCCTTACCACGCCCAGTCTTACGCTGAGCGATCGCGCCATCATTTCAGCTCAAAGTGACGGCACCGGTACGTCCGGCACCATTATCTTCAACGTGACTGACACCCTCGCCCTCACCAACGGCAACATCCGCACCGCTGCTACCAACAGCTCCGGCGGCGACATCCACATCAACACCGCCTCCACCGCCCAGAACACCCTCACCATCCTAGAAGGCGACAGCGACATCACCACCAACAGCCTCGGCGACGGCGGCAACATTACCATTGGCGGCGCTGGCATTGTCGCCTTTGACGATAGCGATATTATCTCCAGCTCCGGCAGCGCCCGCGGTGGTAACATCACCCTCAGCACCTTCTTCAGCGAAACCATCCCACCGGGCAACGCTGAGGACTTCGACAACAACGAGCAAGTAGACCTTAATGCATCCGGCGCTCTAGCCTCTGGCACCATCACCGCCCCCGACACCAGCTTCCTCCAAAACAGTTTGGCTGACCTGCCTGAAGGCATCCTCAACACCGAATCCCTAATTGCCGGGAGCTGCGTCGCCCGCAACGAAGACGGCAGCAGCACCTTTAATATCACCGGAGCCGAAGGACTGCGCGATCGCCCCGGAGACCCAACCTCTGCGTATACCACAGGCGAGGTACAGCCTCTCCCTGAAGCTGAGGGCCGCTGGCAACCCGGTGACCCCATCGTCGAACCTCAGGGTGTGTACCACCTACCTAATGGAGAGCTACTGTTAAGCCATAGCTGCCAGCACCCCAATCAATAACCTACCGTGGCCTTTGTCCATCGCCGCCCCATGACTATTTCCCTACGTCGCCTCTTGCTGGCATGCCCCATCCTCTACGGTGCGATCGCGATCGCCCTACCCCAGCCAGCCTACGGCTGCTCCTGTCGCCGGCCTGCTCCGCTCGACGTGGCCCTGGCGGACTCAGCCGCCGTATTTGCTGGGACCGTCGTTGGCATTGATGTCACCAATCCCGCCTACATGACGGTCACCCTTGATGTTGGAGAGACCTGGAAGGGAATGTTGTCCCAAACCATACATGTGCAGACCGCACCTACATCGGCAATCTGTGGCTATCACTTTGAACAGGGCGAGGCTTACTTGGTCTATGCCCAACAGCTTGGCTCTCAGCTGCGCACAACGCAATGCGATCGCACCAGCCCGCTGAACCAAGCCACCCAAGACATTGCTATCCTCAATGCCATACGGTAGGTAGCGCCCAAGATCGCCCAAGACGCAGAATGCTACACAAAGACAAAGTCTTGTGTAAGGGCAACGCTCGTCGTGTCTTGCACAACACCAATTAAGTCATTCTGGTAGCGAATCAGCGTATCTGACGCGCTGGTTCCTGAAACATTTTGGAAACTGAGGGAGTAGTCATCAATACTGCCATGGACCTTAAAGCGATCTCCCTCAAGGGCATAGAAGTCGGTGATGGTGGCGTGGCCCAGGCCTTGATAGTAGGCCTTGACAGCAGTACCTAAGACAAATAGGTCAGCACCATCGCCAGAATTCTGCTGTAGCGGTTGTGCCCCGGTGACGTCTCCTGTCAGGATGTCGT
>JBARYO010000595.1:0-1806 GCA_049647905.1 Elainellaceae cyanobacterium
CCTCTTATCTGGTGAGCGGTACTTAGCGTACGCTGAATCCTTATATTTGTTCTTCGGATAAATTCACTGGTATGATTGAGAGCGATCGCGTCGGGAGAGGCGATCTACGACGGTCGGGTGAATTTGAGGGTGATGCCGCCGGTGTTGCCAATTTTGCCGCCGTTGCCCACAATGCTGACCTTGCCTTCGCCGTTGATTTCGACCGATAGCTCGACTTCGCTGAGCTGCATGCCGGTTTGGGCATCGGCCTGGACGAAGATGTCGCCGACGACGCTGAGAAGGCCGTTCATTTGGGTTTTGAGGGCGGCAGCGTCTAGGGGGACGCGTTTGCGGACGAGTTGGGTGATTTGCTCGGCGGCGGGTGAACCGAAGCCGCCGCCGATGTCATCGCTGCTGCGGCTGCCGCGTGGGTGGTCGGTTCGGGTGACGGCGGTTTCAAAGTCGGTGGTGATGACGTAGAGCTGGGGGTCGTCGGTCATAGGTTGGTTCTCCTGACAGTTAGATAATGGGCGATAGCACTATCCCTGCAAATCTATGGAACTGCCAAGGGTCTGACCCAACTTCTTCAAGATGGAAAGGACCGTTTCTAACGGTGATTGGCTTTCTGGCGAGGCTCCAGGCAGCAGCAGGAAAACATCTGAGATGTTGTACAGCACGTTTGGGTGCCGCAGGAGCTTAACGAAGGCATAGCTACTGCCGTTGGTGACAAGTCCATAGGTCGGGCGATCGGGCTGCGGGGCCGCGAACATGTAGCCCAGGACTTGAGGGATGGCTTGATCGATTCCGAAGACGGATCCTTTAGACTCGACAACAACGGTCCAGAACTGCTCTTGAATGACCAAGGCATCGATCCGACCGCGCCAGGTTTCATTTTGTTCGGTTAGCTCAATTTGAACGGGTTCTTCGAGTTTGACTTGGTAGGGGGCGCGGTAGAATCCGGCGAGATGGAGTAGGGGGGAGATGATGACAAGTTTGATCAGGCCTTCTGAGAGGGTGCCGCGCCGGAGCTGGTCGAAGTAGTCTTGCTCAACTTGGCCCAAGTAGTGGCGCTCCTGGGAGCTGATGTCGGGGCGGGGGGTTTGCCATTCGGTGAAGAATTGAGGGTCGCTAGCCAAATGCAGCCCTTGTTTCTCGGTGATTTCTGGAAGGTTTAGGCGGCTAACTGCGACTGTGGTTGACATGTGGCATGGGATGTAGGGCGTATCCAAATTGTAGCTACAGTTGGGTTTTGAGAGCAGCTCAAGCGGCAGCAAAATCGGTTAGGGACCGCTCGTCGGGGTGGTGGAAGGCGAGGACAATTTCTTTAGGAGAGATACCGAGGTTGACTAGCTCAGTTGCAATCCCGGTTTCTGTCCAGTCTTCTTCAATCCAGATTTTGCCGTTTTTGATGCGGGCGTGAACTTGGATGCCATTGTTGCGGCGTTTGCCGGTCCAGCCAACTTGCATCCAGATGTATTGGTTGTGGGTGTCGTCAAAGATTAGCAGGCTTTCGTCGGGTTCTTGGTAGGCGCTAGCGACCCAGTCGTGATACTGCGTTAATACTCTCTTGATCGCGGTTTGGTAGCGCTCTAATTTATCCATCTGTAGCCAAAGTACGTTGAGGCTGATGTGTGAAAACCCCTTGAAACCTCTGTCAAAACTTCAAAGGTTCGCTGAGCTTTCAAAATCAAGTCCCGCGTCCTGAACAAACTACTCGGAAGCCAATGTTCCCATATCCAGAGCTCCATGCGGAGCGAGTGTCTCGATCACGATTTGCTGAACGGCAAGCGCTAGGCTCATTATCCCAGGCTCCGCCTCGTAGTATAT
>JBARYO010000596.1:0-7795 GCA_049647905.1 Elainellaceae cyanobacterium
TGCTCGGGACCAACTTAACCGGGGCCAATCTCAACGGCGCTAATTTATCTAACGCTAACTTGAGTGGTGCCAACCTAGCGGATGCTCAAATTGACGGCACCACATTAGACGCCGCTACGCTCAACAATGCAACGATGCCCGATGGTCTACTGAGTCACTAACCGTTGAAAAAGGTCAACTGTTGGGTACCGATTGACCATGGTCGCGGGGGCCGGTCTGCACAGTCACCGCAGGCGCTTCTCTAATCTCGGAAAGCTGTCCCTGACGCTGCTGGTAGGGAATGGATTGATGGGTAACTAAAGCATCTAGGTCAGCCGCCATGACAACTTGAGGCTGCTCGCCTAGTAAACCTGCAACGCTTCCCCCCTGCTCGTCTAGAAAAATAAAATGGGGAATGCCGTCAATGCGGTATGTGGTCATCTCCGGAAGCCACTTGTCATTGTCGACGTTGAGCATCACGAAGTTGACGCGACCGCCATACTCGTCCTTGAGCGCCACCATATCGGGGGCCATAGCCTGGCAGGAGGTGCACCAGTTGGCATAAAACTCGATCAGCGTGGGGCGGTTGTTCTGCAAAGCGGCATCTAGCGGCACAGAAGCCTCTGCGAGAGCCGCCAAACTTGTAGACGAGGCCGGGCTTCTAAGGCCAACAACCA
The DNA here is from genome assembly GCA_049647905.1 of Elainellaceae cyanobacterium. Classification (GTDB taxonomy): domain Bacteria; phylum Cyanobacteriota; class Cyanobacteriia; order CAKZMO01; family CAKZMO01; genus JBCCAG01. The sequence goes on from JBARYO010000596.1 coordinate 657, forward strand.
GCGCAACACTAAGAACAACAGCAGCGACGGCAACAGCGGCGTTGCGTAAACGCTGAGCCGTGGCAACAGCAGCGGAGCGGTTTTCGGGAGAGTTGGGCATAGATAGAGGCGATCGCCGCAGCGATTGTAGATCAACTAGTGCTGCCTTACAGTATCGCCGATTTTAATAGTCTGTGCAGACCGCAGCAGCCGAACAGATCCTCAACCGACGAGAGCGTCACAGGCGACAGCTTCGCAATTACGGCTGGCAATCGCCGCAGATACCACGTACCGTCACCTCATAACTTTCAGGGCGAAACGGCACATCCACATGATTAAGGTCAACGGCCTCAAACGTGGACCATGACAAATCGCTGATGCCTCCGCATTGACGACAAATACAGTGGTGGTGAGGCTGTACATTGGCATCGTATCGGGCCACGCCATGCTCTAAAAGCACCTCACGCACGAGACCTACGTCGCACAGGGTCTGAAGTGAGTTGTACACCGTTGCCTGAGAAGAGGTGGGAAAATTCTGATTGATGTCATCCAGCAGCAGCTCAGCCGTTGGGTGGTCCTTGCGAGCCTTCAAGCTGGCATAGATCGCGTATCGCTGAGGCGTTACCCGCAAGCCTCGGGCCTTCAGCTCAGCAGTAATGCTATCGGCATGGGAGCGGTTCATGGGCGTCATCACCAGAGTAGTGCTGATTTTAGCATCTTACATCCATTTAGTAGGAAATAGCAAATCTAATTAAACAATGACTATCAGGCTTGACTCAATCCTATTTTAGAACTATTCTAAAAATAGTGATGCACAAGGCTGACAAAACACTGGTCGGCCACAGATGCAGAGTATTTGTTGACTTAAAATTAGTGAGGTAATCTATGCCCGTTATTACAAGTGTCCCAAACGTAACCTTCAAGACCCGCGTCCGTGACGAATCGGTTGGAGGAGCCAACCCTTTCCGCTGGCAAGATATGACAACCCAGGACATTTTCGGCGGCAAGCGCGTTGTCGTCTTTTCTCTGCCCGGCGCGTTCACCCCAACATGCTCTACGACACACCTACCTCGCTACGAAGAGCTGTACGACGAAATTAAGGCCCAAGGCGTCGATTCCGTCGTTTGTGTTTCTGTCAATGATGCCTTTGTCATGTTCCAGTGGGGCAAGCAACAAGGTGCTAAAAATGTCGTTTTGCTGCCTGACGGCAACGGTGAATTTACCCGCAAGATGGGTATGCTGGTCGAAAAGACCAATCTAGGCTTTGGTAGCCGCTCTTGGCGCTACTCCATGGTCGTTAACGACATGGAAATTGAAAAAATCTTCATCGAGCCTGACTACGGCGACAACTGCCCCACCGACCCGTTTGAAGTCTCGGACGCTGACACAATGCTGGCCTACCTCAAGGGCGCTAAGTAATAGGCTCTGAGTCAGATTTAAACTGGATGTGTGGGACGTCTTAGCTCACACATCCAGTTTGTTTATCAGTTATTTTAAGGAGACGTAGAGATGGCCTACGAGTTTGACTACTTTGTCATTGGCGCTGGATCAGGCGGCATCGCCTCCGCTCGCCGTGCGGCTCAGTATGGAGCCAAGGTTGGCGTTGCGGAGTACGGTCGACTCGGGGGTACCTGCGTGAATCGGGGCTGTGTTCCTAAAAAGCTGATGGTTTACGCCTCCAATTTCCCCAACCATTTTGAAGAGGCTACGGGCTATGGCTGGAGCCCGGTGGAAAGCCAGTTTGATTGGATAGCGCTGACAACAGCAGTCAACAACGAGGTATCCCGCCTCAACGGTATTTATCAGCGTATGCTGGACAATTCTAACGTCAAAATTTTCCGCGATCGCGCCCGGTTTATTGATCCCCATACGCTTCAGGTGGGCGATCGCCAGGTGACGGCAGAGAAGGTGCTGATTGCGGTGGGCGGAGAGCCCAGCTACCCCGATATTCCAGGGATAGAATATGCCATCACGTCGGACGATATTTTTTCGTTTCCCCGCTTTCCCAAACAGATCGTTATTTTGGGCGGCGGCTATATCGGCTGCGAATTTGCCTGCATTTTGAATGGCTTAGGGTGTGAGGTGACTCAGATTATTCGCGGTAACAAAATCCTGCGGGGCTTTGATGAGGATCTGCGGATGGAGATTCAAGAGGCAATGGTTAAGCATGGCATCAATCTGCTGACCAACACTGAAGACCTGATGATAGAGAAAGCGCCCCACGGCGTGACGGTAAGCGTCCGCACTGCCGATGGTGATCGGCATATTTCAGCAGATGTGGTCAGTCTATCGGCCCTAGGACGACACCCCAACACCAAAAATCTTGGGTTAGAAAATACTAAAGTTGAGCTGGTGGATGGGGCAGTCGTTGTCAATAAGGCCGCTGAGACGGCTGAGCCTGGCGTCTATGCCGTGGGGGACTGCACCGACCGCATCAATCTAACGCCGGTTGCCATCAATGAAGGACGCGCCTTGTCCGATACCCACTTTGGCAACAATCCCCGCACCATGGACTATCGCAACATCCCCACTGCGGTGTTCACCACCCCAGAGGCGGCAACGGTCGGCATGACGGAGGAAGAGGCACGGCAGAAGTTTGGCGACGCCGTTAAGGTCTATCGCTCCCGCTTTCGCGCCATGTACTACACTCTGCCGGGTAAGGACGAGAAGACGCTGATGAAGCTGATTGTCAACCAAGAGGACAGCGAACGCGTTCTAGGTGCCCATATGGTTGGGGACCACGCCGCTGAAATTATTCAGGGGGTGGCGATCGCTGTCAAAATGGGGGCGACGAAGGCGGATTTTGATGCCACGGTGGGCATCCACCCCAGCTCGGCGGAAGAGTTTGTCACCATGCGGTAAATGATGGCATCACTCCATCATCATTGGATATTAAGGTAATGGCACAAGCCCTCTACCACGGACTCCCAAGCCCAGGTGCGTTTAAGCCTACGTGATAATTTCTACGAGATTAACCGTACGAAGCGCTTCTTCCCCACCTGCAGCACCTTCCCCGCCAGGACATCAGCATCAGCAACCTCCAAATTCACATCCGTCACGCGATCGCCGTCCAAACGCACCGCACCACCCTGAATCTGCCGCCGCCCCTCGCCTCCGCTCTTACAGAGGCCGCTTGCCCCTAGGATATAGAACAGCTTGGCAGGGAACGCCACCGCAGCCAGGGAAAACTCCGGTACCGCCTCGGCCTGGGTCGCATCCCCCTGCACCAGGGTCATGGCGGCGGACTGGGCCTCCTTTGCCGCCTCAGCGCCGTGGTACTGACCCACAATGTCTAGGGCCAGCTGCTTTTGGCGATCGCGGGGATTCTCCGGCAGGCTCTCAATATTTAGATTGGTCAACAGCTCCACGTAATCGCCAAGCAGCGCGTCGGGAACCTTCTCCAGCTTGGAGTACATCGATAGCGCATCCTCCTGCAGCCCCACGTAATTGCCCAGCGACTTCGACATCTTCTGCGTGCCGTCTGTCCCCAGCAGCAGCGGCATCAGGAGGCCAAACTGGGGCCGTTGGCCAAAGTGGCGCTGCAGGTCTCGCCCAACGGCAAGGTTAAACTTTTGGTCGGTCCCCCCCAATTCCACATCGGCATCTAGGGCCACCGAGTCATAGCCTTGCATCAGCGGGTAGAGGAACTCATGCAGGTAGATGGGGTTCTCCTGGCCATAGCGCTCCGCGAAGCCTTCCTTCGCCAGCATTTGCCCCACGGTCATGGTGGCCAGCAGCTCCAGCGTCTTCGGCAAGTCGAGATGGGAGAGCCATTCCGAGTTGTAGCGAATCTCCAGACGACCAGGGGTGTCAACGTCGAGGATGGGCTTGACCTGGTCGAGATAGGTTTGGGCATTTTGGGCCACTTGCTCCGGCGTGAGCTGCTTGCGCACCTCAGACTTGCCGGTCGGGTCGCCAATTTGAGCCGTAAAATCACCGATCAACACCACCGCAATGTGACCTGCGTCCTGAAATGCCCGGAGCTTACGGAATAGTATGCTATGGCCGAGATGAATTTCTGAACCAGTTGGGTCAATGCCCAGCTTGATGCGCAGCGGGCGATCGCTCTGCAGGATGCGCTGCTCCAGGTTGATGTTGGGGTCGTTAGAATCGAGGTTAGAGGGAAAAATTTCGCTGATACCGCGATGGAGCCAGGAAAAGGAAGGATGTGCCATAACAAATTGCAAAGTCAGATGAAAAGACGACAAGCGGGGCTATTCAGCGGTGCGGCATAGACTGTATAAACTGTATAGTCATCTGGGCCATTCCAGATAGCCTTCCACCCCCGATCTGTCGATGCCATTCTGCTGCTGCGATACCAGTACCATATTGATATCAACGCCACTGCCCCACCTCGTAAGGATCGATTAATCCTGCCGTGTCTTCAAGAAGCCTTGGTCAGCCCTCCACTCCCGCCGATGATGCAGCCCCGCGATCGCCGTCGCCGTCCAGCTTTGTTTGGGGGGTTGGACGGGCAATGCTGGGGACGATGCTGGGCATTACGATGTTTTCTAGCTCCGTTGTTGCTGGCGGACTGGTGGGGCTAGCCGTTAGCTTTCGTAATCTTCCTGACGTGCGCGCCCTGCAGGGCTATATCCCTACGGAGACCTCGTACGTCTACGACATCAATGGGACGCTGCTCGATAGCCTGCATGATGAAGCTAACCGAGAAGTGGTCAATCTGGAGAATATTTCCCCAGAGCTAAAGCGGGCCGTGCTGGCAATTGAGGATAGCCACTTCTTCTCTCACCGAGGCGTGAACCCCACTGGTGTAGCCCGCGCATTCCTAGCCAACATACAGGAAGGTTCCACGGTGGAGGGCGGGTCAACGGTGACCATGCAGCTGGTGAAAAACTTGTTCCTCACCCCAGAGCGAACCCTCAGCCGTAAAGTCGCCGAGGCCATTTTGGCCCTGCGGCTAGAGCAGATTTTTACCAAAGATCAGATCTTTGAGATGTATCTCAACCAGGTCTATTGGGGACATAATACCTACGGTGTGGAGACGGCAGCTCAAAGCTACTTTAACAAGTCTGCTAGCGACTTAAGCCTGGCGGAGTCTGCCATGATGGCCGGGCTGATTCAGGCTCCTGAGGATTTCAGCCCATTTTTGAACTACCAACTCTCGAAGCAGCGTCAGGCCATTGTCCTAGAGCGCATGCGCCGCCTCGCCTGGATCAACCAGGCAGAATATGATGCAGCCAGGCAAGAGCCTATTCGCCTGGGGCAGATTACATCGTTTCGCCAAAGCCAATCCCCCTACGTCACCGATGCGGTGCGCCAGGAGCTGATCGATCGCTTTGGACAAGATGCCGTGCTCAAAGGCGGAATGCGGGTGCAAACCACCATTGACCTCAACTTCCAGAGGATGGCGGAAGAGGTGGTGCAGCAGGAGTACCAGCGGCTGCAGTGGCGCGGTCTGTACGCGGACCAAATCGCCTTGGTGGCGGTGGACCCCCGCACCCACTTTGTCAAGGCGATGGTGGGTGGTGTGGATTACCAGGCCAGTCAATACAACCGAGCCACCCAAGCCCGCCGTCAGCCGGGTTCAGCCTTCAAGCCCTTTGTGTATTACACCGCCTTGGCTTCGGGGCGCTATACGCCATATTCCACCATCAACGATGCCCCCGTTAGCTATCCTGACGGCAACGAACTCTATTCTCCCCGCAACTATGACGGCACCTTTGCTGGGCCAATGACCCTGCAGCGGGCGCTGGAGACATCGCGCAACGTGCCGGCAATCACCCTGGGGCAATCGGTGGGGATTGATAAGGTGATTGAGGTAGCGCGATCGCTAGGAATCGTCAGCCCGATTGAGCCTGTGGTTTCTTTGCCGCTAGGGTCTGTCGATCTGACGCCAATGGAGATTGCCGGAGCATTTGCCACATTTGCCAGCGGCGGTTGGCATTCAGACACAACGTTTGTGGTGCAGGTGGCGGACAGCACCGGCACGATGCTGCTGGATAACCGACCAAATCCAAAGCGAATTTTGGATCCCTGGGCAGTGGCCTCACTGAACCAGATGCTGCAGGGCGTGATCAACCAGGGGACGGGGCGGGCTGCTCAGCTCGATCGGCCTGCCGCTGGTAAAACTGGCACCACATCCTCAGAGCGGGATATCTGGTTTATTGGATATGTTCCCCAGCTCTCAGTGGCAGTTTGGGTCGGCAACGATGATTACCGACCGCTGTCGTCCCGAGCTACGGGCGGGCAGTTTGCCGCACCCATTTGGCAGGCCTTTATGCAGCAGGCAATGGAAGGCACTCCAGTTGAGGAGTTCGCACCGCCCTCCAATTTTGTTCGCCCTCGGGCAGACTAGGCCACTATTCCAGCGCCCCAAAGCAAGAGGTTACCCCAGACACGTTGGTAAACGCCGCTTGGCTCGGTGCAAAGGTAACACCGCTGGTGTTGAGGTCAGAGACGTTGGCCAGATCAACGACTTCGAACAGCGCTGGCACCACGCTACCGTTGGTCAGCACAATACTGCTCTCAGTCGCGTTTCCAGACAGAAACACGCAGGCATCATTGGTATTGGCGTTTGTCGTCACTGCCACATCAGGCGCGCCACCCGTTTCATTGTCTTCAGCAGTATTGCCCTGGATATCGGCAATAATGGTGGCTGAGTCGAAGCCGGTGAGCGAGATGGCTTGGCCACCGTTACCCCGGATAATGTTGTTGCTGATCCCCAGCGAGTTGTTGTCCTCATCCGTGACAAATTCCTGGAAGGCGACATTCTCAGCGATCGCTACGATACCCGCCCCGCCGTTGTTTAGGATGCGGTTATCGCCAATTGCCAGCTCTTGAGACACGACCTCACTGGCCGTAATGAAAATCCCTGCCCCGTCATTTCTAGCAATCCTATTGCTGTTGATGAACACCTCTTGAGCCGCCGTCAGCGAACCATCTGTCGTGCCGCCAATGACGCTAATTCCGTTACCGGTATTGTTGCGGACGGTGCTATCGGTTATAGCCACTTCTTGGGAGCCAATGCTCGTTGCGAGAACCAGTAGGCCGTCACTACCGCTGCCCGTAATCGTGCTGTTATTGATACTAAGCGTCTGGTTCCCTAGGGCACTGGCCTGGAATCGTAGCCCTTCCTCAGCGCTATCCTCAATCATCGTGCTGTTGATGGTGACGATTTGCTGAGGATCCAGCGTTGCCGC